>JALHNN010000539.1 GCA_022843505.1 Sulfuritalea sp. | reverse complement strand
TCGCCTACCGGATTGCACGCGCGGTGACCCGTCCTGTCCTGGCGGCCAACGAGACCGTCGGGCGCATCGGCGGTGGCGACCTGGCCGCCCGGATGGATGTCGGCGGGGCAGGCCCGCTGCGCTCGCTGGCGGTCGGCATCAACGACATGGCGGCGCGATTGGGGGTCAGCCAGGACGAGCTGCGCGCCCGGGTCGCGGAAGCCACCGCCAGCCTGCAGCGCGAAAAGGACGCGGCGGAACGCGCGACCCTGGCCAAGTCGCATTTCCTCGCGGCCGCCAGCCACGACCTGCGCCAGCCGCTGCATGCGCTCGGGCTGTTCGTCTCGGCGCTGGCGCAATCGGATGCCGCCAAGCGCGAGCCGGTGCTGGTCGGACAGATCCGTATGGCAACGGATAGCCTGCAGAATCTGCTCGACGCGATCCTCGATGTCTCCCGGCTCGAGGGAGGCAATGTCGTGCCGCAGATCGCTCCCTTCGCTCTCGGGACGGTGCTCGATCGAACACGGCGCGACCTGGAGCTTCTCGCCGCGCAAAAGGGCCTGCGCCTGATCGTGCGTACCACCGATGTCTGGGTGCGCAGCGACGAGGATCTGGTGCTGCGCATACTCCTCAACCTGGTCGGCAACGCCCTGCGCTATACGCGCCGCGGCGGAGTGCTGGTTTCCTGTCGCCGGCGCGGCGACGAGGCCTTGGTGGAAGTGTGGGACACCGGCAGCGGGATTCCCGAGAATGCCCGCGAGCTGATCTTCGACGAATACAGGCAACTGGAAAACCCGGAGCGCGATCGTGCCAAGGGCCTCGGCCTTGGCCTGGCCATCTGCCGGCGTCTTGCCGATCTGCTGTCGGCGCCGATTGGTCTGCGCTCGCGACCGGGCCGGGGCTCCGTCTTCTGGTTGCGCCTGCCGCTGGAGTTACCTGCCGCGACATCGCCCGTGACGCCGTCGGCATCCGCGGAGCAGGCCGACGCGCCGGCGCGACTGGCGGGGACTGTTCTGGTCGTCGAAAGCGATTCGCTGGTGCGGGCAGGAATGGAAACCGCGATCGAGAGGTGGGGCGCGCGTGTCCTGGTGGCGGCGAGCCGAGACGAGGCGCTCGCCCGCTGCTGCGACGGAGGGGCTGAACCGCAGGCGGCAGTCTGCAGCCTGCAGCTGCCCGGCAAACTCAACGGAATCGATTTGGCTCAGGAGCTCAGGCACCTGCGCCCGGCGATGGGCATCGTGCTGGTCAGCGCGGACATCAGTGAAGCTACCCAGGCCGCCGCGCGTGCGGCCGGACTCCCGCTGCTCAAGCAGCCCGTGGCTGCGGGGCGCCTGCGAGCCGCCTTGCGAACCCTGCTGCCGGACGAAAGCTAGGGTTTCGTCAGCCCGAGCCGGCGGCAGAGCTCGAGCGTGAGGCCGGACTGGTTCATCGAATAGAAGTGCAGGCCGGGTGCTCCGCCGTCGATCAGGCGCTGGCACAGTTCGGTGACGACATCGAGGCCAAAGGCCCGGATCGAGTCCGAGTCGTCGCCGAAACTTTCGAACTTGCGCCGCATCCAGCGCGGCAGCTCCGCGCCACAGGCGTCGGAAAAGCGCGCCAGCTTGGCGAAACTGGCAATGGGCATGATGCCGGGGATGATCGGGATGGCGATGCCCAGGGCGCGGGCCTCGGCGACGAAGTGTTCGTAGGCGTCGGCGTTGTAGAAATACTGGGTGATCGCCGAATTCGCCCCGGCTTCCACCTTGCGTCTGAAGTTCAGCAGGTCGTCGCGCGGACTTTTCGCCTGCGGGTGCCATTCCGGGTAGGCCGCGACCTCGATGTGGAAGCGGTCGCCGGTTTCCGCGCGGATGAACCCCACCAGCTCGTTGGCATAGCGGAATTCGCCGGCATCGACCATGCCCGAAGGCAGGTCGCCGCGCAGGGCGACGATCCGGCGGATGCCCTGCGCCGCAAAGCCGGCCAGCATCTCGCGCACGCCGGCGCGCGTCGAGCCGATGCACGACAGGTGCGGCGCCGCCTCGAAGCCCTCGGCGGCAATTTCCTCGACCACGGCCAGCGTGCGCTCCCGGGTAGAGCCGCCGGCGCCGTAGGTGACGGAAAAGAACTCCGGCTGCAGCACGGCCAGGCGCTGCCGCGTGGCGCGCAGCTTGTCCACTCCATCGTCGGTATGCGGCGGAAAGAATTCGATCGAAAGCTCGATGCTCATCATGGGTTCCAGAAAGATGGTTTCGCGGCCGGCTTCAGGAGCGCGGCGAGCTCAGAAGCAGCCTGGTCAGCAGCCAGGAAATAACGCTGTACAGCGTCGAACCGAGAACGCCGGCCCACAGGCCATCGACCACGAAGCCGTCGAGCAGCCAGGCCGCCAGCAGGAACATCAGGCCGTTGATGACGAAGATGAACAGGCCCAGCGACAGCAGCGTCACCGGCAGGGTCAGCAACAGCAGCAGCGGCCGGACCAGCGTGTTGATCAGGCCCAGCACCAGCGCCACCCCCAAAGCAGTCGCGAAGCTCGCAACGTGGATCGAAGGCAGCAGCCAGGGCAGGGCCAGCAACGCGCCGGCATTGATCAGCCAAACGGCAAGCAGGCGCAAGCCGGCTCCTCGGGCGTGGCTTGGCCGGCGCTCAGTAGCGGTACTGGTTGGTCTTGTACGGCCCTTCCATGGCAACGCCGATGTAGGCGGCCTGCTGGTCGGTCAGTTCGGAGAGCTGGGCGTTGAGCTTCTTCAA
>JALHNN010000538.1 GCA_022843505.1 Sulfuritalea sp. | reverse complement strand
ACCGGCGATGGTCTGCACGGCGTGGTTGGCCATGTAGGGCGCGAGGTGGCTCTTGAGCCCGATCGGTCCCATGCCGGGGCCGCCGCCGCCGTGCGGGATGGCGAAAGTCTTGTGCAGGTTGATGTGCGAGACGTCGGCGCCGATGTCCGCCGGGCGGCAGAGGCCGACCTGGGCGTTGAGGTTGGCGCCGTCCATGTACACCTGGCCGCCGTGGGCGTGGACGATGGCGCAGATGTCCTTCACCGCCTCCTCGAACACACCGTGTGTGGAGGGGTAGGTCAGCATCAGGCAGGACAGCTGCTCCGCATGCTGCGCCGCCTTGGCCTTGAGGTCGGCGATGTCGACGTTGCCGCTGTCGTCGCAGGCCACGGCGACGACTTCCAGACCGCACATCTGCGCCGTGGCCGGGTTGGTGCCGTGGGCGGATTTCGGGATCAGGCAGACGTTGCGTGCGCCCTCGCCCTTGGCCTGCTGGTAGCGGCGGATGGCGACCAGCCCGGCGTATTCGCCCTGGGCGCCGGAGTTCGGTTGCATGCAGATTGCATCGAATCCGGTGACCGCCTTGAGCTGGTTCTCCAGCCCGGTGATCAGTTCCAGGTAGCCCCGTGCCTGGTCGAGCGGGGCGAAGGGATGCATCTGCGAAAACTCGGGCCAGGAGACCGGGATCATCTCGGCGGCGGCGTTGAGTTTCATGGTGCAGGAGCCGAGCGGGATCATGGCGTGGTCCAGTGCCAGGTCGCGGTTCTGCAGGCGCTTCAGGTAGCGCAGCATGCCGTGCTCGGTGTGGTGGGTGTTGAACACCGGGTGCGCCAGGATCGGCTCGCGCCGCTGCAGCGTCACCGGAATCGCGCAGGGACGGGCGGCGTCGAGTGCCTCCACCGGGGCGCCCGTATGGCCAAAGATTTTCAGCAGCGCGGCGATGTCTTCGCGCGTGGTGGTCTCGTCCACGCTGATGCCGACCGTTGCGTCATCGACCCGGCGCAGGTTGTAGCCGGCGGCGACGGCCGCCTGCATGATTTTCGCCGTGTTGCCGGCGCCGACTTCTACCTCGAAGCTGTCGAAGAAGTCGCGCCCGGTGACACCCAGGGCGCCGGCCAGCAGGGCGGCGAGGCGATGGATGCGCGAGGCGATGCTGCGCAGGCCCTTGGGGCCGTGCCAGACGGCGTACATGCCGGCGATGTTGGCCAGCAGGACCTGCGAGGTGCAGATGTTGGAATTGGCCTTCTCGCGCCGGATGTGCTGCTCGCGCGTCTGCAGCGCCATGCGGTAGGCGGTCTTGCCGCGGGCATCCTTCGAGACGCCGATGATACGGCCCGGCATCGAGCGCACGTGGGCTTCGCGGGTGGCGAAGAAGGCCGCGTGCGGGCCGCCGAAGCCCATCGGTACGCCGAAGCGCTGGCTGGAGCCGAGCGCGATGTCGGCACCCATTTCGCCGGGGGATTTCAGCAGTACCAGCGCCATCAGGTCGGAGGCGACGGCGACCACGCCGCCCTTGTTCTTCACCTCGGCGATCGCCGTGGTCAGGTCGGCGATCTCGCCGCGGGCATTCGGGTACTGGAACAGGGCGCCGAACAGTTCGTGCTTGTGGGCGTCCTCCGGCCGGCCGAAGACCAGCTCGAAACCGAAGTACGCGGCACGGGTGCGGATCACGTCGATGGTCTGCGGGAAGGCCGCTTCATCGACGAAGAAGACATTGCCCTTGGCCTTCGAGGCGCGTCGCGCCATGGTCATCGCCTCGGCGGCGGCGGTCGCTTCGTCGAGCAGCGAGGCGTTGGCGATCTCCAGGCCGGTGAGGTCGATCACCATCTGCTGGTAGTTGAGAAGCGCCTCCAGGCGGCCCTGGGCGATCTCGGCCTGGTAGGGGGTGTAGGCGGTGTACCAGCCCGGGTTCTCGAACAGGTTGCGCAGGATCACCGGCGGCGTCAGCGTGCCGTAGTAGCCCTGGCCGATCAGCGATTTCTTGACCACGTTCTTCGCCGCCACCGACTTCAGGGTGGCCAGCGCCGCGTGCTCCGGCATGGCGGCGGGCAGGTCCAGCGGGCGCTGCAGGCGGATGGTCGCCGGCACGGTTTCGCTGATCAGGGTGGAAAGCGAATCGGTGCCGATCGAGGCCAGCATGGCCGCGATCGCATGCTCGTCGGGGCCGATGTGGCGGGAGATGAATTCGTCGCGCTGTTCGAGGTCGGTAAGCGGATGCGAGAGGTGTTCGGCGTGCATGGGCGGCCGATCAGAGCGTGGCCGCGTAGGCATCGGCGCCGAGCAGGGCAGCGAGCTCTGTCACGAGCTTTTCCGCATCGGCGGGCTTGACGCGGAACAGCCAGGTGGCATAGGCGTCGGCGTTTACCGATTCCGGCGCATCGACCGCCGCCTGGTTGGAAGCGATGATCTCGCCGGAGACCGGCGAATAGATGTCGGAGGCGGCCTTGACCGATTCGACCACGGCGCATTCCTCGCCGGCCTTGACCACGCGGCCCGGCTCCGGCAGTTCGAGGAAGACGATGTCGCCCAGGGCCTCCTGCGCATGGTCGGTGATGCCGATGGTGACCGTGCCGTCACTCTCGAGCTTGGCCCATTCGTGGGAGGCGGCGTATTTCAGGTCGGTGGGTGTGTTCATGAGGATCCTTAAGGAAACGTTGGATTGGGTCGGCGCTTATATCGAGCGAAGCGAGCCGATCAGTAACCCCCCGTGAGGGGGCGAGGCGGGAATTCGCGACGCATGCG
>JALHNN010000537.1 GCA_022843505.1 Sulfuritalea sp. | reverse complement strand
GCTCTCGCTCGACAGAAGATCCAGAGTCTCCTCTGTCACCGGTCAGGTTAAAACCAGCCAGGTGTGGTCGGGTCAAAACCAGCCACCCTGAGCGAGGGTGTTGAAGATTATAAGGGGAAGGAAAACAAGTGTGGAGGTTTGGAAAGTTGGGAGAACGGCGCGTGGAGCGAGGGGAACCGAGTTGTTCATGAAGTTCGCGGAGCCCACCGCCTCTGTGCCCGAAGAGGCGGCGGTGGGCGGGAGCGAACTTTGTGAACAACTCGGTTGGGGGACGCCACGGGAGAGCGTTTCAGGTCGGCGCCTCGCTGGTCTTCGCCGCCGCCGCGACGTTTTTCAGGCGGTAGCTCTTGCCGTTGATGGCGATTACCTGGGCGTGATGGAGGAAGCGGTCGAGGATCGCGCCGGCGGTCGGGACGTCCTGGAGCAATTTGCCCCAGTCTTCGAGCGGCCGATTGCTGGTCATGATGGTGGAGCGCGTTTCGTAACGGCGCATGATGACTTCCAGGAGATACTCGCCGGCGTGCTTGGGCAGTTGCTTGAGGCCCATGTCGTCGATGATCAGCAAATCGGGTTTGAGGTAGCCGCGCAGGAGGCGGTCGCGTTGGGCGAGCGCCTCCTCGGAGAGGAAGTCGGCGACCAGATCGAAGATGGAGCGATAGCGCACGACGAAGCCCTGCTTGATCGCCTCGTAGCCGATGGCTTGCGCGAGGTGCGTCTTGCCGACGCCGGGCGGGCCGACGAACAGGACATCGGTGGCCTTGCGGATGAAGTGAGCGGCTGCGAGCTCATGGATATCCTTGCGCGAGATCGCCGGGTTGAAGCGCCAGTCGAAGTCCTCGAGGCTTTTCAGGGCGGTAAACTCGGCGGCCACGGTGCGACGCGTGATTTTGCGCTGCTCCCGCACGTTGATCTCGTCGTGCAGGATCAACTCCAGGAACTCGGCATGGGAAAGCCGGTTCGAGGCGGCTTCCTGCAGCCGGAGGGAGAGCGTCTGCGCGAGCGCGGACAGGCGTAGTTGTTTTAATGCTACATCGAGGTTCATACTTGGGAGAGCGCTTCGAGGCTGTAGGCCGTGAGCGGCCGGATGAGCGGATGGGTGTCGAGGAAGTCGACCTGAACGACGTTGTCCCCGTCGGTGAGCAGCCGCCGCAGATCCCGGAGGCGCCAGACGCCGCGGTTCTTCGCCGTGGCGGTCGCGTGTTCGAGCGCGTCGGCGGAGTGCTGCTTGGCGAGCGCCGCGACGCCCTGCAACGCGCGCAGGCCGTAGACGCCGCGCTGGGCCAGAAACGCCTCGGCCCACGCGGCGGTGTGGGGACCGATCAAGCGGCAGCGTTCGAGCCAATACTGGGCGCCGCGCTCCACGCCGCTGCGTTTGTGGGCATGGATATGCGCATCGCTCGTGGCGAAGCGGCCCGGTTCGTGCCGGGCATGCAGGGCGATCACTTCCTGGCGATGATTGAGGATGCGGACGATCCGCGACTCGCCGCGCACCCACACCTCGCGGCCGAGATACTCCGGCGGGACCGAATAGTAAGCCTTGTGGAACTCGACGTGGCCGTCGCGGTGCACCTTGCGTCGCGCTTCGGTGAAGCTGGGGAAAAGCGACTCCGGCAACGCCGCGAGCGCCAGGCGCTCGCGTTCGAACATCGCGCTCACTTGCTGGCGCACCGTGCCGTGGATCCGGGTGTCGGCGACCCGTCGCTCCCAATCCGCGAGAAACAAGTTTTGCTCGGCCAGCGAGGCGAACGTGCGCCCCTTGAGCGCGTTGTTCTGGGCGTATTTTACGCCGGCCTCGATCTTGCCCTTGTGTTCGGGTCGCGCGGGCTGCGTCGGCAGGACGACGGTGCCGTAGTGCCGGGCGAAGTCCGCCATCTTCGGATTGAGGTTCGGGTCGAACCAGTCGGCGTCGAGGACAGCGGCCTTCAGGTTGTCGACGACCGCGGTGCGGGTGACGCCCCCAAAGTGCCGAAACGCGTTCTCGCAGCAGCGGATGAACGCCTCGGTGTCCTGCCGCCACACGACCTCGCTGTAGCCCTTGCGGGAGTGGCTCAAGACGGCGCGAAACAGGTGCGGCCGCCGGCGCTTGCCGTCCGCCTCGATCCACGCGCCCTGACCGAAGTCGACCTGCATCTCCTCGCCTGGCGCGCACTCGAGACGGCGAAACGGCAGCGGCCGGTCGGCGCCCATCCGCCGAACGAATCGTTTGACCGACTCGTAGCTGCCGCGGAAGCCGTGTTCGGCGCAGAGATCCTGGTGAATCCGCTGCGCGGTGAGTCCGCGCTCCAACGCCGCGGCGATCACCGCCCGATGCGGCTCGCAGCGGCTGGGCGGACCGGGTGAAAACCCGGCGGTCGGGTTCGGGGCAGCGGTGGCTGGTTTTGCCGGCTCCGCCGCCGCGCCCGGCACGTCAGACCCGGTGGTCGGGTTCTCGCCGGTGGCTGGTTTTGGCTCCGGGGACCCGGCGGTCGGGTCGGTGGCGGGTTTTGCCGGCGGCGCGTAGCGCTTCACCGTCTCACGATCCACCGCCAGCTCCCGCGCAATCCGCCGCTGCGACCAGCCGCGCTGCGCCAATGTGATGATTGTTTGTTGTAGGCTCACCTCGAGTCGGTTCATCGCACCCGTTGCAACCCATGTCGCTCCAGGCGCCAATCCTCGCTCAAAGGTGGCTGGTTTTGACCCGTTCCCTACTGGCTGGTTTTACCCGACCGCTGACAGTCGCCACGACCTGTCA
>JALHNN010000536.1 GCA_022843505.1 Sulfuritalea sp. | reverse complement strand
TGTCAGCCGCCGCAGCACCTGAAGCCATTCCGAGAGAAAGACAGGTCAGGATGATGGTAATTTCGTTGCGCAACATGGTTTCCTTCTCCTGGTTAGTCAAAACGTACTGCGAATTCCTTGCCGGCCTTGTCCAGACAAATCCCCTGGGGATTCTTACCCGATGGCCACGCCAGTCGACAATTCAATTCGGTGCCGTCCTTGGCGATTGCCTTTGCCTGCGCCGAATACGTTTCATGGTCCTTGTCGTGACCTGCAAAGATACGCTCCCAATGCTTTGGCTCGGCGCCCCGATAGCGGCGCTCCAACTCGGCCCAGTTCTGGTGTTTCTCGACCGCGAACCCCGTCGCTTCGTACTGCCGATCAGCTGATTCGAGCACTAGCCGATTGGTCTGGCCATGGCTGAATTCGCCTTTGAGCAATTGTGGCGCAGAGTCTTTGGCCAGCATATGCGAATGCGCGGCACAGCCTCCTAACACCAGCATTGCGCCCAGGATTACCACTCCATTTCTCAGTTTCATTTTTCAGATCCCTTCCAGATCGGTTACGCGACGACGAACGACATCCCCGGTTTCGAGCGCACGTCGCACCGCGCCAAACCGTAAATAAAGAGCAGGCACCACGAACATATTCAGCACCGTGGACGAGATCAGCCCGCACAGAATCACCACTGCCATCGGCGCCTGAATCTCCGAACCCGGCTGCCCGGCGGACAGCGCCAACGGCACCAGCGCCAGGCCGGCGGCCAGCGCCGTCATCAGGATCGGAATCAGGCGTTCCTCGGCGCCGCGCGTGACCGCCTCCGCAACGTCCTTGACGGCGTCGTGCTCAATCAGGTGATGAATATGCGAAATCATCATCACCCCGTTGCGCGTGGCGATGCCGAACAAGGTGATGAAGCCGATGATCGACGCAATCGTCACCACCCCGCCGGCCAGATACACGCCGACCACGCCGCCGATGATCGACAGCGGCAGATTCAGCATCACCAGGAAGGCATCGCGCGCCGAATGGAAGGCGACAAACAGCAGCAGGAAGATGCCCACCACCACCGCCGAACCGAGCAACAGCAGCACGCGCGAGGCTTCCGCCGCCGACTCGAACTGACCGCCGAACTCGATGTGATAGCCCGCCGGCAGTTTCACCTCACGGGCCACGCTGGCCTGCATCTCTTCGACCACGCTTTTCAAGTCGCGCCCGGCGACGTTGGCCATGACGACAATCTTGCGCTGCACGTTCTCGCGGTTGATGAAGTACGGCCCGCGATCATTGCGGATCTCGGCCAGCGCCGAGAGCGGCAAACGTGCCCCGCTCGGCGTGGTGATCAGCGTCGCGCGGATCGTATCGAGGTTGTCGCGCGCGGCCGGGTCATAGCGCACCACCAGGTCAAAGCTGGCCTGTCCCTGCACCACCTTGGCCACCGCCAGGCCATTGAACGCCACCTCGATATTCTCGGACAGCTCTTTCGCCGAGAGCCCATGCTGCGCCAGCGCCTCCCGCCGATACTTGACGGTCAGGAAAGGAATCTCGGTCTGTTGTTCGGGCTGGACGTCCACCGCACCCTCGACCTTTTCCATCACGCCCTTGACCTGCTGCGCCAGCCGGCGCAACTCGGCCAGATCGTTGCCGAAAATCTTGACCGCGATATTGGCCCGGCTGCCCGACAACATATGATCGATGCGATGCGAAATCGGCTGGCCGACCACCACCTGGACGCCGGGCAGCTTGGCGAAATCCTCGCGCAGGGCGCCGAGAAACTGCTCCTTGCTGCGCGCGCCCATCTTCAGGCTGACCTCCATTTCCGACTGATGCACATCGAGCGCATGCGGATCGAGCGGCGAACGGCCGGTACGGCGCGCGGTGGCGATCACTTCGGGATGCGTCAGCAACACCTCTTCGACCAACTGCCCGAGCCGCGCCGATTCCGCCAGCGCGGTGCCGGGCAGGGTCTCGACGCCCACCGTCAGCGTACCCTCGTTGAAGTCCGGCAAGAACGACTGTCCCGCCATGCCCAGCGCCGTCAGTGACACCACCAGCAGGGCCGCGCTGCCGGCGGCAATCGCTTTCCAGCGCTTCACGGTGCGGTCCAGCACCCGGCGATAGGCCGCACGCAACCAGTGCACGAAACGCGGTTCGTGCGGCGCGGTGATTTCCTTGGATGCTCCGAGGAACATCGAGGCCAGTACCGGCGTCACCGTGATCGACACCAGCAGCGAGGCGAATAGCGAAATGACATAGGCCAGCCCCAGCGGCACCATCAGGCGCCCCTCAATGCCCGAGAGAAAGAACAGCGGCACGAACACCAGCATGATGATCAGCGTGGCGAAGACGATGGAACCCTGAATTTCCTTGGTCGCCAGGAACACCACATGCAGGGTCGATTCGCGCTTTCCCGCGTCCTTCTGGTGGTTTTCGCGCAGGCGCCGGACCACGTTCTCGACCACGATGATGGCATCGTCCACCAGCGCGCCCAGGGCGATGGCGATGCCGCCCAGGGTCATGGTGTTGATGGTCGCGCCGAGCAGCTTGAGTGACAAGACGGTAGCCACCAGCGACAGCGGCAGCGCCACCAGGGTGATCGCCGTCGAGCGCACCGAGAGTAGGAAGGCGAAGACGATGGCCACGATCAGAATCGCCCCGTCGCGCAGCGCCGCCATCAGGTTGGCAATCGAGATTTCGATAAAGTCGGCCTGTCGGAACAGCCGGGTTTCGATCTTCATCCCCGCCGGCAATGACT
>JALHNN010000535.1 GCA_022843505.1 Sulfuritalea sp. | reverse complement strand
CTTGTCGTGCTCGCCCTTGTAGCTGCGCGCCAGCCGCGTGTCACCGAAGGTGGTGAGACCATCCGCCGCGATGGCGACGGTCTCCCCCTTCTTGACCACGGTCAGCGTTGTCACAGCATGCTTCTCCGCATGTCGGCCAGCAGTTGCGCCAGATAGACGTTGAAGCGTGTCGCCAGAGCACCGTCGATCACGCGATGGTCCGCCGTCAGCGACAGCGGCAGGGTCAGGCGCGGCACGAATTGCTTGCCGTCCCACACCGGCTTCATCGCCGACTTGTTCACGCCGAGGATGGCCACTTCCGGGGCATTGACGATGGGCGCGAAGTAGGTGCCGCCGATGCCGCCGAGGCTGGAAATGGTGAAGCAGGCGCCCTGCATGTCGGCGGGCTTCAGCTTGCCTTCGCGCGCCTGCTTGGCCAGGTCGCCGCTTTCCTTGGCCAGCTCGAAGACGCCCTTGCTCTCGGCGTTCTTGATCACAGGCACCATCAGGCCGTTGGGCGTGTCGGCGGCGAAACCGATGTTGAAGTACTTCTTCATCACCAGGTTGTCGCCGTCGATCGAGGAGTTGAACTCCGGGTACTTCTGCATCGCCTTGACGCAGGCCTTGATCAGGAAGGCGAGCATGGTCAGCTTGGCGCCGCCGGCTTTCTCGTTTTCCTTGTTGATCTGCACGCGGAAGGCTTCGAGGTCGGTGATGTCGGCGTCCTCGTGGTAGGTGACGGCGGGAATCATGACCCAGTTGCGCGACAGGTTGGCGCCGGAAATCTTCTTGATCCGCGACAGCGGCTGGACGTCGATCGGCCCGAACTTGCTGAAGTCGATCTTCGGCCAGGGCAGGAGATCAAGACCCCCGCCGGAAGGCGCCGCCGCGGGTGCAGCCGAAGGTGGTGCACTGAGCACGCCTTTGACGTAGGCCTGGACATCGCTTTGCAGGATGCGGCCCTTGGGTCCGCTGCCCGGAACCTTGGCGACATCGACGCCGAGTTCGCGGGCGAAGCGGCGCACCGAAGGGCTGGCATGGGCGGCCTTGCCGGTCAGGCGCTCGGCCGGTGTCGGCATGGTGACGCGGGGCGGAGCGGAAATCAGTTCGGTATCGCCCGGCCGATAATCCGCGCCGACGCCGGAAGCTGCCGGCGCTGCCGCCGGGGCCGGGGCGGCGGCGGCCACCGGGGCGGGAGCGGAAACGGCAGGCGCGGCAGCCACCGCAGCCGCCGTACCGCCAGCGCCGACGTTCACCAACGCCAGCAGCACGCCCTCGGCCACCTTGTCGCCGACCTTCACCTTGAGTTCGCTGACCACGCCGGAGACCGGGCTGGGAATGTCCATGGTCGCCTTGTCCGACTCCAGGGTCATCAACGAATCCTCGGCCTTCACCGTGTCGCCGACCTTGACCAGCAGTTCGATGATCGGCACATCCTTGAAGTCGCCGATATCGGGGACGCGGACCTCGACTGCCGCTGACGCCGCGGATGCCGCCGGGCTTGCCGGGGCGGACGCCGCGGGCGCGGCCGGTGCAGCCGCCACAGCTGCGGGGGCGGGGGCGGCTGCCTGTCCTGTGGCAGCGCTGTCGATCAGGGCCACCAGGCTGCCTTCCGCCACCTTGTCGCCGACTTTCAGCTTCAACTCGGTGACCACGCCGGAGACCGGCGATGGCACATCCATGGTCGCCTTGTCCGACTCCAGGGTGACCAGCGAGTCCTCGGCCTTCACCGTATCGCCGACCTTGACCAGCAGTTCGATCACCGGCACGTCCTTGAAGTCGCCGATATCGGGGACTTTCACTTCGACTATGTTGGCCATGGCTTACACCTTCGTGGGGTTGGGCTTGTTCGGATCGAGGCCGTATTTCTTGATCGCCTCGGCGAGCTTCTCCTTCTTCACCGCGCCCTCCTCGGCCAGCGCCGTCAGCGCCGCCAGGGTAATCCAGTGGCGGTCGACCTCGAAGAACTGGCGCAGCTTCTCGCGCGTGTCGGAACGGCCGAAGCCGTCGGTGCCCAGCACCGTGTAGGGACGCGGCACGAAGGGCCGGATCTGCTCGGCGAAGGCGCGCACGTAGTCGGTGGCGGCGATCACCGGACCGCGGGTCTCGGCGAGGCAGGCGCCGACGTGCGAGACGCGCGGCTTCTCGGTCGGGTGCAGCAGGTTCCAGCGGGCGCAGTCCTGGCCTTCGCGCGCCAGCTCGTTGAAGCTGGGGCAGGACCAGAGGTCGGCTTCGACACCCCAGTCCTTCTTCAGCAGCGCGGCGGCGGCAACGGACTCCATGAAAATCGTTCCGGAGCCCAGCAGCTGCACGCGCGGGCCGTTGCTGGCCGCACCCTTGCGGAACTGGTACATGCCCTTGAGAATGTCCGCCGCCGCGCCCTCGGGCATCGCCGGATGTTCGTAGTTCTCGTTCATCACCGTCAGGTAATAGAACACGTCCTCCTGATTGGTGACCATGCGACGCAGGCCGTCCTGGACGATCACGGCGACTTCGTAGGCGAAGGTCGGATCGTAGGAAATGCAGTTCGGTACCGCGCCGGCGAGGATCTGCGAATGGCCGTCCTCGTGCTGCAGGCCTTCGCCGTTGAGGGTGGTGCGCCCGGCCGTGCCGCCGATCAGGAAACCGCGCGCGCGCTGGTCGCCCGCGGCCCAGACCAGGTCCATGGTGCGCTGCATGCCGAACATCGAATAGCAGACATAGACCGGGATCATCTGCACGCCGTGCGTCGAGTAGCTGGTGCCCGCGGCGATCC
>JALHNN010000534.1 GCA_022843505.1 Sulfuritalea sp. | reverse complement strand
CGACCGATACGGCGCAGGCCGCGACCGAAATGGCGCCGCGGCTCGCCCCCGATGCCATCGTCCTGAGCCTGCAGAACGGCTACGACAATGCCGAGCGCCTGCAGGCGGCGCTGGGGCGGCCGGTGCACCCGGCCGTGGTCTATGTCGCCACCGAGATGGCCGGGCCGGGCCACCTGCGCCACCACGGCCGCGGCGAACTGGTGATCGGCCCCTTCGACCGCAGCGCCGAGGTGATCGCCGAGTTCGCCATCGCCGGCGTCCCGGTGACGACCTCGGACAACGTCGCCGGCGCGCTCTGGGCCAAGCTGATCATCAACTGCGTGTACAACGGGCTCTCGGCGATCACGCAACTGCCTTACGGCCGCATCGCCCCTGGCGAGGGCGTCGCCGGCGTGATGGACGACATCGTGTCCGAATGCCTGGCCGTGGCGCAAGCCGATGGCGTCACCGTGCCGGGCGATATTCGTGCAGCGGTGGCCGGCATCGCCAAGTCCATGGCGACGCAGAAATCATCGACAGCGCATGATGTCGCCCGCGGCAGGAAGAGCGAAATCGACCACATCAACGGCTATGTGCTGAAACGCGGCGCGGCGCTGGGCATCGCCACGCCGGTAAATCGGACGATCCACGCCCTGGTTCGCCTGCTCGAGACCCGGCAGGGTTAGCCGACCAGCGCCACGGCCTTGATCTGCACCCAGACCGCGCGCCCGGGAGCGAGATCGAGGCGTTGCGCGGAGCGCCGGGTCAGCCGGCCCAACAACAGGGTTTCGCCGACGCGCAGCTGCACCAGCACCTGCGAGGGATGGTCTTCGGCGCCGTGCGCCACCACCGTCGCCGGCAGCAGATTCATGATGCTCACATCATCGTGCCGGCTGTTGGCGATCGAGACGTCGCGCGCCAGGATGCGCACCCGCACATCGCGCCCGACCGCCGTGCCGTTGTCGCGCACCCAGAGTTCGCCGCCGGCGAATTCGACGCGGGCGAGGTGCCATTCGGCATCGCGCTCCGCCACGCGGGCGGCGAACACCGCGCCGGCATCCTCGCCCAGCCGGATCGGCAGGTCGATGCGCGCCAGGGTCTCGGCCAAGGGGCCCTGCGCCACGGCGCGGCCCGCCTCCATGACGACGATGTGGTCGGCCAGGCGCGCGACCTCGTCGGGGGCGTGGCTGACGTAGATCAGGGGGATGTCCAGTTCGTCGCGCAAGCGCTCCAGCCAGGGCAGAAATTCGTGCTTGCGGGCGTGATCGAGCGAGGCCAGCGGCTCGTCCATCAGCAAAAGGCGCGGCGCCGTGAGCAGCGCCCGGGCGATCGCCACCCGCTGCTGTTCGCCGCCGGAAAGGCGCTCCGGCATTCGAACGAGCAGGGGGCCCAGGCCAAGGAGTTCGATGATGGCGTCGCGCCGCGAAGAGTCGGCGCTGGCGGTACGGCGAAATGCGCGCTTCGCACCGTAGTCGAGATTGCGGCGCACGTCGAGGTGGGCGAACAGCCGCGCATCCTGGAACACGTAACCCAGCGGACGCTGGTGGGTGGGCACGAAGCGCGCATCGTCCTGCCAGGTCTCGCCGTTCACGGCCAGCCGCCCCTTGCCGCGCTCCAGCCCGGCGATGCAGCGCAGCAGCGTGGTCTTGCCGCAGCCCGACTGGCCGAATAGCGCGGTGACGCCGCGGCCCGGCAGATCGAGGTCAACGTCGAGGGCGAAGCCGGGCCAGGCCAGCGCGAAGCGGGCGGCGACGCTCACGCGCGGCGCCCCCGCGCATTCAGCAGGTAGAGCGCCAGCAGCACGAGGAAGGCGAAGGCCACCATGCCGGCGGCGAGGCCGTGGGCGGCGGCGTAGTCCATGGCCTCGACGTGATCGTAGATCTGCACCGAGACCACGCGCGTCTTGTCCGGAATGTTGCCGCCTATCATCAGCACGATGCCGAATTCGCCGACGGTGTGGGCGAAGCCCAGAATCGTCGCGGTGAGGAAGCCGGGCTTCGCCAGCGGCACGGCGACGCTGAAGAAGGCGTCGAGCGGCGAGGCGCGCAAGGTTGCCGCCGCCTCCAGCGGCCGCTCGCCGATGGCCTCGAAGGCGTTCTGCAGCGGCTGCACCACGAAGGGCAGCGAGTACACCACCGAGGCCACCACCAGGCCACCGAAGCTGAAGGGCAGGAGCCCGATGCCGGCCCACTCGGTGAAGCGCCCGACCGGACCGTTGGGCCCCATCAGCAGCAGCAGGTAGAAGCCGAGCACCGTCGGCGGCAGCACCAGCGGCATGGCGACCACGGCCGCCAGCGGCCCCTTCCACCAGGAACGGGTGCGCGCCAGCCGCCAGGCGATCGGCGTGCCGATCAGCAACAGCAGCAGCGTGGTGACGGTCGCCAGCTTGAGCGTGAGCCAGATCGCGGCGAGGTCGCTGGGAGAAAACATGGGCGGAATGCTACCGCGAGTTCGCCCCCGCCAGCGGAGCGATCAGATTTCGTAGCCGTAGCCGCGGATCGTCGCCTTCGCCTTGTCGCTGCGCAGGAATCTGAGCCAGGCCTCGGCGGCCGGCTTGCCGCGCCCCCTGTCGAGCATGACGGCATCCTGGCGGATGGGCCGGTGCAGGCTGGAGGGGACCACCCAGGCGGAACCTTCGCCGAGCCTGCCCTCTTTCATCACCTGCGCCAGGGCGACGAAGCCCAGTTCGGCATTGCCGCTGGCAATGAACTGGTGGGCCTGGGGGATGTTCTCGGCCTGGACGAATTTGGGCTGCAGTGCATCGAGC
>JALHNN010000533.1 GCA_022843505.1 Sulfuritalea sp. | reverse complement strand
ATCACAAACCGCGCGAATAGATCAGCGCCTTCAGGGCATCGTTCGCGGCGTAGGGGCTGTCGATGTCGTCGATGCGTATCGGCGCGTCCGCCGCAAGCGCACGCTGCAAGACTTCGCCGTGCATCAGTTCGCGACAGGAGATCTGACCCTTCTGCAGTGGCACGGCAAGATAAACATCCTCATCGGAGAGCACGTGGCCGACCGGCAGGTCGCGGCGCGCATACACGCCGCGCACCAGGGCGTCGAGGTAGGCGATCTCGCGCTGGGGCGGAATGCGCTTCCGTGTGCCGGGGGCGCCGCACATGGCGACGGCTTTCTTCCAGGCCTTGAACCAGGCATCGACCTGGACCGGCAGGCTGCAGTACGGGGAGACCGGTATGCCGTCTGCCTCGATATCGACGTGGCGCTCGAAGGTTCGGGCACCCTTGGCATAGGCCAGCATCACGGAGCTAGTCCAGTCGTGGTACTCGTGCGTCGAGTAGCCGATGACATTGCCCGGGTAGCGGTCGCGCAGGAAGTCGATCTGGTTGAGTTCCAGTTCATGATCTTCCGAGGGATACAGCGAGACGCAATGGTTGATCGCCAGCGGGATGTTGCGGTTGGCGAAGAACTTCACCAGGTCGTCGATGTCCTTTAGCGAGGAGCCGCCCGTGGACACGATCACCGGCTTGCGCGTAGTGGCGATCTTTTCGATCAGGATCCAGTCGTTGAGGTCGGAACTGGCGAGCTTGATGATCTCGATGCCGAGGTCGCTGCACAGGTCGACGGCCGATTCGTCGAAGGGGGTGGCCATCGGGATGCAGCCACCCTTGCGGATCGCAGCTACCAGCACGGCGTATTCGTCGCGCGTCAGGCGGGTGTCGAGCGTCTTCTTGATGTAGCGGATGTCGTCGCGCTCGCGGAAGTCCTTGTGGATGAAGGCCTCGGCGTCGCGAAACTGCAGCTTGATGGCGGCGCGCACGTTGTTGAAGCGCACGATGCGGGAAAAATCGGTGACGATGCGCAGGCCGCGCTCGACCCGCCCCCAATGGTTGTTGGCGAGTTCCAGGACGAACAGGTCTTCGAAGATGCGGGAGTGGTTCATGCCATCGGGGCTAGCAGAGGGAAGTGTGAATTTATCATGCAGCGATGGCGGCGGTGTCCTGCTTCAGGCTTCGGCCGTGGCAAATTTCCGCGCCACGGCGAAAAGCTGGCCGCCGTTGTCGATGCCGCAGGCCTCGACTTTGAAGCCGTTGCGGACAAGCAGTGCGCTCAGCGATTCCGCCGTGAAGTAGTTGATATGTTCGCGCATGGCGACGAAACCCAGCGGCGGCAGGCGTCCGAACTTGATCCGGCAGGCGGTGGAGATGGCGTCGGCGGCCATCAACAGGGGCCGCCAATGCAGCAGCGTCCTGAGCAGGAACTTCCGTGATCGCTCGCCGCCCGGGGCGGGACGCCACTGTTCGTTCGGAACTTCGACATACAGCCAGCCGTCATCTGCGAGCAGGCCGTGGATGCGTTCCAGGTATCGGGAGGGAAAGGAGATGTGCTCCAGCACTTGGCAACTGAGAACCATGTGCCAGCCGCCGGGCAGGTCGCACTCCCTCGAATAGGATTCCCTGCCCATGGCTGGGGGGCTGCCGGATGGATCGTAGACGGCCTTGCGATCGGCATCAATCGCGGCCAGCATGTGCCCGTGGCCGCCGCCGTGATCGAGGACGGCACCGACGTGCGCGGACGCCTTCGCCCGCGCCAGCGAGTGTCGAAGATTGTCGAGGCGGGCGGGGGAGTCGGACCAGGCCAGCGTCGCCGCGTGGCGTGCGGATGTATAGAAGGGTTCCCAGGCCTGCCGCTCGCGCTGGTAGGCGGGGTCGCGGTAGCCGCGGTAGTAGCGGGCGACCTCATCGTCATCGAGACCGCGCTCGAAAAAGCGCAGGCCGCAATTCTCGCAATGGACAAGTTGCGTGAGTTCTGGCTTGCCGCTCCAAGCTCGGGCGGCGAGGAAGCCCGACACGATCTGCACTTCGCGGCGCAGGTTGCGGCTGGCGCAACACAGGCATCCCGCCGCCGAGCGCCTGCGGTGGTCGAAGGCCTCAGGTGTTGCTGGCGCCATCGTCGGCCGGCCAGCGGTTGCGGTCCAGTTCGGCGCGGTCAAGGAAGGGGAACATGTCCTCCAGCGGAGGCGTGACGATGCTGCCGTCGGGCAACTTGCGCGAGCTCATGCGCGGTTCGAAGCCCTGGCTGGCGTCGAGGATGACGTCGCACAACTGCGGCCCCTCAGAGCCGAGCACGTCGTCGACGGAGGCAGCAAAGTCGGCGCTGGCGACACGGCGCGCCGGGATGCCGAAGGCGGTGGCGACGGCAACGAAGTCGGGAAAGCCGACGCCATTGTCCGGGCTTTCGCCGACCAGCCGGCCAAAGAAGTTGGCCTGCGAGGAGCGGATCGACAGGTAGCCGCGATTGTTGAGGACGAAGATCTTGATCGGCAGGCGGTGGTAGGCAATGGTCTGCAGTTCCTGCAGGTTCATCATGATGCTGCCATCCCCGGCCAGGCAGATGATCCGCCTCTGGCTGCCGCGCGCCGCAAGGGCGCCGAACCAGGCGCCGATGGCGGCGGGGACGTCATAGCCCATCGAGGCGCTGCCCGAATTCGAGAACAGGCGCATCCCGGGCTTGATCCTGCCGGCCTGGAAGGGAACGATGGTCGCCGTGGCATTGCCGCAGGCGATGATGTCGCCGTTGTCGAGTCGGTCGAAAAGCTCCTCGACGAAATGG
>JALHNN010000532.1 GCA_022843505.1 Sulfuritalea sp. | reverse complement strand
GATCACGGTGCGGAACTTGTTGGCGCCGTCGTAGTTGCAGGTGATGGTGCCGGCGCCGACATTGACCCGGCTGCCGATCGTGGCGTCGCCGACGTAGGCCAGGTGGTTGGCCTTGGAATGGTCGGCGATGCTGGAGTTCTTGACCTCGACGAAGTTGCCGATGTGCACTTCGTTCCCGAGCTCGGTGCCGGGGCGCAGGCGCGCAAAGGGGCCGACGATGCTGCCGGCGCCGACCACCGCGTCTTCCAGCACGCAGTTGGCCTTGATCCGCACTCCGTCGCCGAGCACGACCCGCCCTTCGAACACGCAATTGACGTCGATGCTGACATCGCGGCCGCAAATCAACTCACCACGCACGTCGATGCGCGAGGGATCGGCCAGGGTGACCCCCTGCTCCAGCAGGCGCTCGGCCAGGTTGCGCTGGTACACGCGTTCCAGTTGCGCGAGCTGGACTTTGCTGTTGACGCCCTCGGTCTCCCAGTTGGCCTCCGGGTGGGCGGTGACCACCGGCATGCCTTCGGCCACGGCCAGGGCAACGATGTCGGTCAGGTAGTACTCGCCCTGGGCGTTGCGGTTGCCCAGCGTCGGCAGCCAGCGCGCCAGCGCGGCCGTGGGTGCGACGAGGATGCCGGTGTTGATCTCGCTGATGGCGCGCCCGGCGTCGTCCGCATCCTTCTCCTCGACGATGCGCACCACCCGGCCATCGACGCGGACGATGCGGCCATAGCCATGGGGATTGTCGAGGTGGGCCGTGAGCAGGCCCAGGGCGTCGTCGCCGGCGACATCGATGAGGCGCTGCAGGGTGGAGGCGCGGGTCAGCGGTACGTCGCCGTAGAGCACCAGGGTTGAAGATTCAGTCGGTGCCGGCGAAACGGCGAGATGCGGCATCGCCTGCAGTACCGCGTGGCCGGTGCCGAGCTGAGGCTCCTGGCGCGCCCAGCCCAGGTCCGGGGCGTCGAGCGATTCGCGCACCTGCTCGCCGCCGTGGCCATAGACCACGCAGATGCGGGTGGCGCCCAGCTGGCGCGCGGTGTCGATGACATGGGCCAGCAGGGCCTTGCCCGCCAGGGGATGCAGCACCTTGGGCAAATCGGAGTGCATCCGCTTGCCCTTCCCCGCGGCGAGGATGACGACGTTCAAGGCAGGCTCAGCGCGGCAGGGTGGTGCAGCCCATCAAATACTGATCGACGCTGCGCGCGCACTGGCGGCCCTCGCGGATGGCCCAGACCACCAGCGACTGACCGCGGCGCATGTCGCCGGCGGCAAACACGCCCTTGACGCTGGTGGCATAGGACTGACCGCCTTCGGTGTCGGCGCGGGCATTGCCGCGATTGTCCTTTTCGATGCCAAACGCATCAAGCACGCCGCCGACCGGGCTGACGAAACCCATGGCAAGGAAGACGTAGTCGGCCGGGATCTCGAACTCGGAACCGGCGATCTCGCTCATCCGGCCGTCCTTCCATTCCAGGCGCACGGCCTTGACCGCCTTGAGCACGCCCTTCTCGCCAATGAATTCCTTGGTGCCGATGGCCCAGTCGCGCGTACAGCCCTCGTCGTGCGAGGACGAGGTGCGCATCTTCAGTGGCCAGTAGGGCCAGGTCAGCTCGCCGTTCTCCTGCTCGGGCGGACGCGGCAGCAGCTCGATCTGCGTGATGCTGGCGGCGCCGTGGCGATTGGATGTGCCGACGCAATCGGAGCCGGTGTCGCCACCGCCGATGACCAGCACATGCTTGCCCTTGACATTGATCGGATTCGGCCGGTCGCCGGCCACCTGCTTGTTTTGCGGGATGAGGAATTCGAGCGCGAAATGCACGCCCTGCAGCTCTCGCCCGGGCACCGGCAGGTCGCGCGGATGCTCCGAACCCCCGGCCAGCACCACGGCATCGAAGTCCTTTTGCAACTGCTCGGCGCTGACCGTCTTCCTCGCATCATTGACGATGCCCTTGGGCAGCGCGGCGCCGGTGACCATGGTGCCGGTGACGAACTTGACGCCCTCGGCTTTCATTTGCGCCATGCGCCAGTCGATCAGGCGCTTGTCCAGCTTGAAATCGGGAATGCCGTAACGCAGCAGGCCGCCGATGCGGTCGTTCTTCTCGAACACCGTCACGGCATGGCCAACCCGCGCCAACTGCTGGGCCGCCGCGAGTCCGGCCGGGCCGGAGCCGACGACGGCGACCTTCCTGCCGGTCTTCTTCGCCGCGGGTTGCGGCAGTACCCAGCCGTTCTCGCCGGCCTTGTCGATGATGGCGCGCTCGATGGACTTGATGCCCACCGGCGTCTGCGGAATGTTCAGGGTGCAGGCGGCCTCGCAGGGCGCGGGGCAGATGCGGCCGGTGAACTCGGGGAAGTTGTTGGTCGAGTGCAGCGAGGTGATGGCTTCCTGCCACTTGCCGCGATAGACCAGGTCATTCCAGTCCGGAATCAGGTTATTCACCGGGCAGCCGTTGTTGCAGAAGGGAATGCCGCAGTCCATGCAGCGCGCGCCCTGGGTGCGCGCCTGCTCGTCCGTCAGGTGCGGGATGAATTCGCGGTAGTGCTTGACCCGCGTCTCTGCCTTCTCGTAGCTCTCCGAGATACGCTGGAATTCGAGGAATCCGGTGGGCTTGCCCATTACGCTGCCTCCGCAGGGCCGCCCCAAGGAGGCAGCACGTCATTGCACGGAAGTCGGCGCGCAGCGCGCGCCGACTGAACTATTGTCACCCCCTTGCGTGGCAAGGGGGCCGGGGGAAATGCCCTTCTCATGCTGCTTCCTTGAGTCGAGTC
>JALHNN010000531.1 GCA_022843505.1 Sulfuritalea sp. | reverse complement strand
GCCCGGCTTCCCGCCGACCTCGCTGACCACGGTCACCGCGCTCGAGCGCGAAGTCGACCGTGCGCGCCGCCACGGCATCGCCTTTGACAATGAAGAAATCGAACCCGGCCTGCGCTGCATCGCCGCCGGTATACGCGACGACAGCGGGGAACTGGTGGCCGGGCTGTCGGTATCCGCCCCGGTCGAGCGCCACAGCCCGGAATGGGCGGCCATGGTCAAGGAAACCGCCGACGCCATCTCGCTGGCCATCGGCTACCAGCCCCCCAGGACCCCGTCCAAATAGGCCTCCGAATCGATTGACCGGGAGGCTGGCAGTCTATATACTGCGCGGTTCTTTGCGTCATCCCATTTGGAGTTTCCCATCATGTATGCGGTCATAAAAACCGGCGGCAAGCAATATCGCGTTGCTGCAGGCGAAAAAATCAAGATAGAACAGATACCGGCTGATGTGGGCGCTGAAATCACTCTCGACCAGGTCCTCATGGTCGGCGAGGGCGAATCGGTCAAGATCGGTTCCCCCATGCTCGCCGGTGCCAAGGTCACGGCGAAGGTGATTGCTCAGGGCCGTCATCCCAAGGTCACCATTTTCAAGATGCGCCGTCGCAAGCACTACCAGAAGCACCAGGGCCATCGCCAGAACTTCACCGAGATCGAGATCAGCGGCATCGCCGCCTGAGCCCGGAACCAGGAGCTAAAACATGGCACACAAGAAAGCAGGCGGCAGTTCGCGTAACGGCCGCGATTCGGAATCGAAGCGCCTGGGCGTCAAGAGCTACGGCGGCGAACTGATTTCCGCCGGCAGCATCATCGTGCGTCAGCGCGGCACCGAGTTCCATCCCGGCGACAACGTCGGCATGGGCAAGGACCACACGCTGTTCGCCAAGGTCGACGGCACCGTGCAGTTCGCCATCAAGGGGCCGGCCAAGCGTCGCACCGTCAGCATCGTTCCGGCCACGGCCTGAACCTTCACCGCCCCCGACGAAAGCCCTATCGTCGAGATAGGGCTTTCGCGTTTCTGGCCCCGGAAAATCCATGAAATTCTTCGACGAAGCGCGCATTGAAGTTCTCGCCGGCGACGGCGGCAACGGCTGCACCTCGTTTCGCCGCGAGAAGTACATCCCCTTGGGCGGGCCGGATGGCGGCGACGGCGGCAAGGGGGCCAGCATCTGGGCCATCGCCGACCGCAACCTGAACACCCTGATCGACTTCCGCTACACCCGGGTGTTCCGCGGCCAGAAGGGCGAACACGGCCGCGGCTCCGACTGCTACGGCAAGGGCGGCGAGGACATGGAACTGCGCATGCCCGTGGGCACGGTAATCACCGACATCGACAGCGGCGAGGTGATCGCCGACCTCGACCACGACGGCAAGCGTGTGCTGATCGCCAAGGGTGGCAACGGCGGCCTGGGCAACATCCACTTCAAATCCAGCACCAACCGCGCGCCCAAGCAGTCGACGCCGGGCACGCCGGGCGAGCAGCGCAACCTGCAGCTCGAGCTCAAGGTGCTGGCCGACGTCGGCCTGCTCGGCCTGCCCAATGCCGGCAAATCGACCTTCATCCGCGCCGTGTCGGCGGCCAAGCCCAAGGTGGCCGACTATCCCTTCACCACGCTGTATCCCAATCTCGGCGTGGTCAGGGTTGGCGACAACCGCAGCTTCGTCATCGCCGACATCCCCGGCCTGATCGAAGGCGCGGCGGAGGGCGCCGGCCTGGGACATCGCTTCCTCAAGCATCTGCAGCGCACCGGCCTGTTGCTACACCTCGTCGACATTTCGCCTTTCGACCCCGAGGCCGATCCGGCCAAGGACGCCAAGGCCATCCTCAAGGAACTCAAGAAGTACGACGAAGCGCTGCACAAGAAGCCGCGCTGGCTGCTGATCAACAAGATCGACCTGGTGCCCGAGGACGAGCGCGAGGCGCGGATCGCCGCCCTGGTCAAGAGCTACAAGCCGAAGAAGCACTTCGTGATCTCGGCCATCTCGGGTGAGGGCTGCCGCGAGGTGACGTTCGCCGTGATGGACCACCTGGAACAGCTGAGGACGCATGAGAAGGCAGATCGCTGAGGCCAAGCGCCTCGTCGTCAAGGTCGGCAGCGCGCTGGTCACCAACAACGGCCAGGGACTGGACCATGGCTTCATCGCCGACTGCGCGCGGCAGATCGCCGCGCTGCACGACCAGGGACGGCAAGTGTTGCTGGTGTCCTCCGGGGCGATTGCCGCCGGCATGCAGCGCCTGGGCTGGACCGCTCGCCCCCACGCCATGCACGACCTCCAGGCCGCGGCCGCGGTGGGCCAGATGGGCCTGGCGCAGGCCTATGAAACCACCTTCCTCGGCCACGGACTCAAGGCCGCCCAGATCCTGCTGACCCACGACGACCTCGCCGACCGCACGCGTTACCTGAACGCCCGTTCGACGCTGCAGACCCTGCTCGATCTCGGCGTCGTCCCGATCATCAACGAGAACGACACCGTGGTGACCGACGAAATCAAGTTCGGTGACAACGACACCCTCGGGGCACTCGTCGCCAACCTCGTCGAGGCTGACGCGCTGGTGATACTCACCGACCAGAAGGGACTCTACAGCGCCGATCCGCGTCTGGATCCTGCCGCAACACTGATCAGCGAGGGCCGCGCCGATGACCGCCGCTTCGAGGCCATGGCCGGCGGCGCCGGCTCGGGCATCAGCAAGGGCGGCATGATCACCAAGGTGCGCGCCGCCCAGCGCGCCGCGCGCAGCGGCGCGCATACGCTGATCGTCAGCGGC
>JALHNN010000530.1 GCA_022843505.1 Sulfuritalea sp. | reverse complement strand
GCTGGCCGCGCACCGTGCCGGTGATGTCGAAGTCGTTGGCACCCTTGTGCATCAGGGTGCCGGCCATGAAGATCAGCGGGTCGCAGCCGATCACCGCGGCGGCCGGCATCTTCTTGCCCAGCTTGGCGTATTTCTTCATGATGCGCTCGCCCCGTTTGCCGGGCAGGATCTGCACGCCGCAGGTCTTCTCGTCCAGCATCTGCATGCGGTAGGTGCCGAGGTTGGTCTCGCCGGTCTCCGGGTCCTTGAGCACGACGAAGACCATGGTGCCGATGTAGCGGCCGCCGTCGAGCGGGAAGAACTTCGGCACCGGGAACATGTTGAGGTCGACTTTGTCGCCGGAGATGATGTTCTCCAGCACCGGGCCGTCCTTGACCTCGTTGGCCTTGATCAGGCCCTCGGAGGTGATGGTTTTTTTCATCCAGGCCTGGGCCGACTCGCACATCGACAGGTGGTGCGGCAGGCCGAGCATGATGGCCAGGCGCTTGGTGGTGGCGAACGCGCCGGTGAATACCGGCGAGGAATAGCCCTTGACGTTCTCGAACAGCAGGGCGGGGCCCTTCTTTTCTTCTGTCAGCTTAGAGACATGGGAGATTTCCAGGTTCCAGTCGACTTCGGCGGACACCCGCTTCAGTTCGTTGGCGGCTTCGCACTGGTTAATGAAGTACCTCAAATCCATGGGGTCAGACTCCTTTGTGGATAAATCGAAAAGCGCTTCAGTGGGTGGCCTGCACCGACTCGATGACCGAGAAGCCCTCCTCCTCGAGGGCTCGGACCACGTTCCGGGTATCCTCGCAGTGGAAGCGGATGATGACTCTCTTGCGGTGATGCGCCTTCGGATTGACGTCCTCGGGCTTGCCGATCGGGTAGATGGCCTGAACCTCGGCGCCGGCGGCTTCGACGATGTCGGTGATCCTCCCGATCAGGCCCGGCTTCAGTTCCAGCGGCGCCAGCGTTACGCCGCTGCGCTTCTCCCAGGCGCTGAGGAAGTGGGCGGCGAGCGAGAAGATTTCGTTGGCGGAGATGATGCCGACCACCTGGTCGCCGTCCATCACCGGCAACTGCGCCACACCCAGTTCCTGGCCGAGTTGCAGGCAGTGCTCCATGGTGTCGTTGGCGTCGATGGTGGCCGGGTTGCGGACCATCAGGTCCTTGACCTTGAGCCTGTTGGAAAAAAAGTTCAGCTCATCGGCGTTTTGCGAGCGCAGCGCAAAGTGCGCCGCGCGCAGGCAGTTGGCGCGGGTGATGAGGCCGCGCAGGCGGCCGCCGTCAACCACGGGCAGTCCGTGGAGATTGTGTTCGGTGAGAATGCGCTTGGCTTCGGACAACAGCGTGTCGCTGTTGATCACCATGGGGTTTGGCTGCATCCAGTTCCTGACGATCATGGGCTGGCTCCTAACTGAGTTTCTTGCCGGCGATCAGGCTGGAGACGATGAAGTCCATCGCCGACATCGCGCCAGCGGCCGCAGGTGGCCGCGGCTTGTCGCTCCAGACGGTTTCCGGCCGCGCCTGGAGGATGAAGATGTTGCCTCCGGCGGGCAGGTCCTTGTCGATGGCCCACTCGATGTCCATCGGCCGACCGTAGTGCTGCTCTATTTTCTTGCCCATCCAGGCCAGTTCGGTGATTTCGTCGTCGACGATGGACTGTATGTTCTGGCGCTCGAAGGGTACCTCGAGTGCCACGGATTTCTGTGCCTTGAAATCCACCGTATAGCAGACCGTCTTGGTCGAAATGGTCCGCTCCAGGATGTCCAGCGCGACCTTATTGACTACGAAGTGGTCCGGCGTGACTTCGCCCGAAACCACCGATTCGCCGAAGCCGAAGTTCGAGTCGATGACGATCACCGAACGGTCGCCGTTGGTCGGATGGATGGTGAACATGACTCCGGCGGTCAGGGAATTCGCCATCTTCTGGATGCCGACGCTGATCGCCACCTGTTCGTGGGGGAATCCCATCTTCATGCGATAGGCGATGGCGCGCCCGGTGTAGAGGCTGGAGATGCAGCGCCGCACGTGGTGCATCACGCTGTCGACGCCGCGGATCCAGAGGTAGGTGTCCTGCTGGCCGGCGAAGCTGGCGCCGGGCAGGTCCTCGGCCGTGGCGCTGGAACGCACCGCGACCGGGACCGCCGGGATGCAACTGCGGACGGACAGCTTGCGGTAGGACTCGGCGATCTGGTCCTCCAGCTCGATGGACATCGGGCGTGACTCGATCATCTCGCGGATCACGCGCGAGGCGGCCTCGAGCTTGTCCATGTCCTGGTGATCGAGGCCCCTGAGCAGGGCCGTGATCTCGGGCTGGATGCCGGCGTCGCGCATGAACTGCGCGTAGCCGTGCGTCGTCAGGGCGAACCCCGGCGGCACCCGCACTCCGGCGTTGATGAGTTCCCCGAGCGAGGAGCACTTGCCCCCCACGAGGGCCACGGAGTCCTTGTTGACCTCCTCGAACCAGCACACGGTGGGCTTGCCGCCTTCCATCCGAGCCCCCGTGCGAATGGCTTCGCTTGCCGAAACGCTGCCCATGGCTGTCCGCCTTTCCGCCGCCTACCGGGTGATGGTGATGGCGCCGGAGGATCCGTCGACGCGCAGCATCATTCCGGTCTTGATCACCTTGGTCGAGTGACCGGTACCGACCACCGCCGGCATGCCGTATTCGCGGCAGACGATGGCGGCATGGCTCATGACCCCGCCGACGTCGGTGACGCAGGCCTTGATCTTGGCAAAGGCCGGCGCCCAGGAGGGCGAGGTGGTCGGCGCAACGAGAA
>JALHNN010000529.1 GCA_022843505.1 Sulfuritalea sp. | reverse complement strand
GTGGGGGCTGGCTTTCCTGCCGGACGGCCGCATGCTGGTGACGGAGCGTGCGGGCCGCTTGCGGCTGGTGGCGGCCGACGGCAAGCTCGATCCCGTTCCAATTTCCGGATTGCCGCCGATCGCGGCGGTCGGCCAGGGCGGCCTGCTGGACGTGGTGCCGCACCCGGACTACGCGAAGAACGGCTGGCTCTATTTCTCCTACGCCGGGCCGGGCGACGGCGGTCAAGGCACCGAAGTGGCGCGGGCGCGGCTCGACGGGCGCGTCCTGCGCGACCTGCAGGTGCTGTTCCGCATGCGGCCCAAGACGCGGACCGGTCACCACTTCGGTTCGCGCCTGGTGTTCGACCGCGGCTTTCTCTACATCACGCTTGGCGATCGCGGCGACATGGATCGCGCCCAGAAGCTGGACGACCATGCCGGCTCGGTGATCCGCCTGCATGACGACGGCCGCGTGCCGCAGGACAACCCCTTTGTCGGCCGGGCGGGCGCCCTGCCCGAGAAGTTCACCCTCGGCAACCGGAACATCCAGGGCGCGGCGCTCAATCCGCTGACCGGCGAACTGTGGGCGCACGAGCACGGCCCGCAGGGCGGCGACGAAATCAACATCATCCGCGCCGGCACCAACTACGGCTGGCCGGTGATCACCTACGGACGCAATTACGGCACCGGCACGAAGATCGGCGAAGGCACGAGCAAGCCGGGCATGGCCCAGCCGATCCACGTCTGGACGCCCTCGATCGCGCCCTCCGGCATGGCCTTCTACACCGGCGCGCGCTTTCCGGGCTGGAAGAACAACCTGTTCGTCGGCGCCCTGGCCCACGAGCTGCTGGTGCGCCTCGAATGGCAGGACAACGGCATCGTGCGCGAGGAGCGCCTGCTGGAAAAATCCGTCGGCCGCGTGCGCGACGTCCGCAACGGACCGGACGGCTACATTTACCTGCTCACCGACAGCCCGAAAGGCCGCCTGCTGCGCCTGGAACCGGCGCCCTGAACGCCCGGCGTGCTGCCGGCCGTGCCCGGCTGCGGCGCTACGTGAGCAAGCCGTGAAGCATCTTCGTCGCCAGCAGGGCGAGGAAGACGCCGAAGCCGCGCTTGAGCTGCTTCACCGGCAGCTTGTGCGCCAGTCGCGCGCCCACCGGGGCCATGAGGAAGCTGATGGCGACCACGCCGATGAAGGCCGGCAGGTAGATGTAGCCCAGCGAGTAGGCGGGCAGGCCGGTGGTTTTCAGGCCGCTGGCGATGTAGCCGATGGTGCCGGCCACGGCGATCGGAAATCCCAGCGCCGCCGAGGTGCCGACCGCGTTATGGATGGCGACGTTGCAGAACACCATGAAGGGGATCGAGAGGAAGCCGCCGCCGGCGGCGACCAGGCTGGAGACCACGCCGATGGTGCCGCCGGCGACGACCATGCCGAAGGTGCCCGGGATTTGGCGGTGCGGCTTGGGCTTGAAGTCGAGCATCATCTGGATCGAGGCGTAATAGACGATGGCGGTGAACACCATCGCCAGCGGCCGCGTCGGAATCCAGGCGGCGAAAAAGGAACCGGCGAGCGTGCCGATCACCAGGCCGGGAGCGAAAGACTTGACGATGTCCCAGCGCACCGCGCCGTGCGCGTGGTGGGCGCGCATGCTGGCGATCGAGGTCAGGACGATGGTGGCCATCGAGCTGCCCAATGCCAGGTGCATGGCGTGTTCGACGGGAAAGTCCTGTGCCGCGAACAGCATGAACAGCAGCGGCACGATGGTCAGCCCGCCGCCGACGCCGAACAGGCCGGCGACGAAGCCGGCAAACACGCCGAGCAGCGGATAGGCCAACCACCAGAGCGTCATTTGCGGCCCTTGATCAGCCGCTCGACGATGAAGTTCCACTCCGCCGGATCGACCGGCGTGATCGACAGGCGGTTGCCCCGCTGCAGCACGCGCATATTGGCCAGCTCGGGGTGGGCGCGCAGCTCGTCGAGTCCGACCAGGCGCGTCTTCTTCACGATGCGCACATCGACGTTGACCCAGCGCGGTTGCTCCGGCGTCGATTTCGGGTCGTGGTAGGCACTTTTCGGGTCGAACTGGGTGCGGTCGGGGTAGGCGGTCGATGCCACTTCAGCGAGCCCGGCGATACCCGGCTCGGGGCAGGACGAGTGGTAGAACAGCACGCCGTCGCCGACCTGCATCTGGTCGCGCATGAAGTTGCGTGCCTGGTAGTTGCGCACCCCCCACCAGTCGACGGTCTTCTTCGGCATCGCCAGCACGTCGTCGATGCCGACGACTCCGGGCTCGGTTTTCATCAGCCAGTAGCGCGCCATGAAGCTGGTTCCAAAAGAAGAACAGGGCGCGGTATCCGCGCCCTGCGATTCGATTCCCCCGCGTGTGCCGTTTGGCCGGCATCCTGAACCGAGGTTCAGAGAGGCCACTTTCCTGCCGCTTCAGGTTCGCTCGCTGGGAGCGATCACAACGGCGGCGTCTTTGGGCTGCGGCCGGTGCCAATGGATATTGGTTCAAGGAATCTATGGCCTTGGCGAACACCGCAGGGGAAACCCCGGGAAACCAGGCTCAGAACAGCTGTTGGTGCAGTGCCAGCGATTCGTCAAGCTTGGCTTCGATGGAATCGATTCTACGCTGAATCGATTCCTGTTCAAGTGCCGCCGCCTTTGCTTGCGGAGTTTCTTTAGCGACCAGCAGTTCGTGCGCCAGATTCAGCGCCACCATCACCGCCACGCGCTCGCCGTTGCCCTTGGTCTTGTCGCGGCTTCCTTGAGCTTGCCGTCGAGCAGC
>JALHNN010000528.1 GCA_022843505.1 Sulfuritalea sp. | reverse complement strand
ACGACGCACTCCCCAATGAGAGGCCGGACGGAGGCGGCAATGGCTGATTGGCGAGACGAATACCGCACGCTGATCGAGGACTGCCGCAAGCGCGAGCAGAAACTGAGCGCATGGGATGCCGATTTTCTCGACAGCATTTCCTCGCGCCTAGACGATAACAAGCCGCTCACGCCGAAACAGATCGAGTGCTTGGACGGCATCTGGGAAAGGGCAACTAAAAATGGCTGAGTCAGACGACAAGCTGCAAAAGAGAGTCGCCAACCTCGAACACACGCTCGGCACGCTGATTACATGGCTTACCGGGACACTCGGGACCGACGCGGTAAACACACTGCTGCGGCGCATAGATGAGGGGAAGGAACCGTGACTACGCCTTCTGACAAAGACGGCGACGTTAAATGAGCGAGTACGTCCCCAAGCTAGTCCATCTTCCGGGCACGACGGTAACGCCGGAACTGGTCCTGCACAGGACGCTGGACAAGCTCGCGCACATCAAGTCCGTCACGGTCACGATCCAGTGGAACAACGACGAGATCGCAACCGACTGGTCGCAAATGCGCGTGAGCGAGCTTTGCATGCACGTAATGCACCTTGACGAACAAGTGAAGAAAACCATGTTTGACGGGGAGAATCAAAGATGACCCAAGGGTACGAAGCCACAATCATCTGGAGCGAACCGCGCTGGAACGGGCGCGAGTGGTATCGCGTCGGGTCATCTACCGGCGCAACGCTGTCAGAGCAGCCATCAACGCCATTACCCGAGTCCGGAACGAACAACGCAGCGGGGCCGGAACTCCCTGCGGTGACGTCTGCGCGACCGAACGGGAAGGACGACCGGCAGACCAGCGCCGACCCGACCCACGGCGACAGCGCACAGTACCCGGCCCCCGCTGCACCAACCGGCGAGACGCTGCGATTCGGTCTCGACGGGCCGCAGCCGGTCGAACTTGGCGACTGCCGCCCGTACCTGAAGGACGGCGAGACAGTTGCCGAGTGCATCGCCCGGAACCGGAAGGACGCGGACATGCTGCTGGGTGAACTGGCGAAGGAGCGGCTGAAGCGAGAGGAACTGATCGACGCCGCGCAGAGGATGTCCGATGCCGTAGGCGCCCACGACAACCAGAATATGCCGTGGTCCGTAGTGCGCAGCGCCAGGGAGAACCTGCTGTCCGCCCTCAAGGGCCTGCCGACAACGCCAGTCTCTGCCACACGAACTAGCGGCAAGACCGTGCGGGATGCCCGTGAAGTGGCGGACGAGTTCAGCGGCCCTCCCGCTATCGTGTCCGCAATACAGGAGCGCAGCGATGAAGGTTAGCGAGGTCAAGGAATACCAGTGCGAAACCTGCGGCTCCAAGTACCGCACCGAGGGCGCGGCGCGACTCTGCGAATCCAAACCGCTCACGCAGGACCGCGGCGTTCAGAAGGGCGACAAGGTGCGGATCATCCGAGGCGATGGTCAAGGACTCGCCACCGTCGAGGGTCGGCACGTCTACGACCTGGAATGGGGGCACTACGCATGGGAAAGGTACTGGCACACGGTCGGCCTCACCGCCAAATGCGATGAAGGCTTCGGCCACCGTCAATTGACTTTTGACGACTACGAGCTTGTCCCGGTTGATACGACTGTGACGAAGGCATGAGCGAATCTATTTTTTCGCGCAAGCATCAAATCGAGGCAGCCCGCCGCGACCGGGTGCGTGAGGCCATGAAGGATTACGACGAGACTATTTACAAGCCAGCCCGCCAAGCACTCGTCAATGAGTGCGCGGCTATAGGCCACAAACCGAACGGGCGATGGCATCACACCATTGGCGGGGTCGCGTACTACCAGCATTGCGGATCATGCGGTTGCACTTTGTACGCGGCCGAGGACGCCCCTACTTCCACTCGGACGACGGATGCGTAAAGAGGTCATCGGCAACGCGACGCTGTACTTGGGCGCGCTATGAGCGATAGATACGAGCCTGACGAGGACGAGAAGCGCGACGCATGGGAGGCCAAGCGCAAGCATGAGTAGTTATTACGACGACTTTGAAGCCCCATACGAAATTTACGAGAAATGGACTAAAGGAGCAAAAATGGAAAGGGCAAAAAAAAGGCCACGACGAGAGAAGTTATGACGACCCTGCATCTGGAGACGCGGGCGATACACCGAAAACCGATGCGCTAATCGAACAATGGGCGCGATCGCCAACGCCAGTCCCGCCGGAGTTTATTAGTCTGTGCAAGAAACTTGAAAGAGAAAGTTACTCAAAGCAAGAAACCAATGCAATGCTGGCTGAAAATTGGACGCGAACGGAAAGATTGCTTGCGATCGCACTAAAAGAAAATAAGGAGCTCTGGGACGGAATAGAAGCTATCCGAGAAAAACAGCTTGAAAAGCCAAGATGCCCCGTATGCGACCGGACATTAATCAACGGCGACTGGTGCGACAACCACGGCAGAATCAATGAAAGGCTAAATCCAAATGACTATAGGTAATTTCGAACACAAACCGGGGTGTGTGGCTTTGTCTGCATGGCCGTTTCCATGCAATTGCGGGGCAATAGCCGATGAGGCAACAGACCGCATGTGTGTGGATGGGGCTTCTGTGATTCAGGCATGGCTGAGTAATGGCCGACCGTGTAGTGATTTAACACTAGCCGCGGCAGTCTGGAGGGCAATGCTGCGAGCCAAGAGAGAATCCAAATGACTACCGATAAGCCGTACTGGGAGCAAGACATTGCTGAATGCTTGCGCGTAGCTGCTGAGATTATCGGCCCAAATTCATACT
>JALHNN010000527.1 GCA_022843505.1 Sulfuritalea sp. | reverse complement strand
GGCCGCTACAACGGCAGCCTGGGCAAGCCCGAGTATCCGAACATGGTGCGCGGCGCGTGGGAAAGGCAGTGGGGTTGGCGCAGGTAGCGCCGTACGATCAGAGCCTAGATTCCCTGGTCGTTTGGTGAACCGGCCGGGGCGAGCCCCGGCAAGCCGTGCGTAGCCTCTGGATTCCGGCTGGCGCCGGAATGACGAGGCATCAAGAGTCGGCGCTGACGACACGGCGCCAAACCCGGCCAATCCCCCGCCCCGGTACAATTCGCCCCTTGAGCGGCGCGTGGCCACGCGGCTGCCGCCGGCCCCCGGAAAGACCGCCCCATGACCCGCAAGATCCTCGTCACCAGCGCCCTGCCCTATGCCAACGGCGCGATCCACCTCGGCCACCTGGTCGAGTACATCCAGACCGACATCTGGACCCGCTTCCAGAAGATGCGCGGCCATGAGTGCTGGTATGTCTGCGCCGACGACACGCACGGCACGCCGATCATGCTGCGCGCCGAGAAGGAAGGCATCTCGCCCGAGCAACTGATCGCCCGCGTTCATGCCGAGCATTCGCGCGATTTTGCCGGCTTCCACGTCGCCTTCGACAACTACCACACGACCCATTCCGACGAGACGCGGTTCTATTCGGAGGACATCTACGGCAAGCTGAAGTCCGCCGGCCTGATCGAGGTGCGCTCGATCGAGCAGTTCTACGATCCGGTCAAGGCCATGTTCCTGCCCGACCGCTTCATCAAGGGCGAGTGTCCGAAGTGCTCTACCCGCGACCAGTACGGCGACGCCTGCGAATCCTGCGGCGCGGCCTATGCGCCGACCGAACTGAAGAACCCCTATTCGGCGGTGTCCGGCGCCAAGCCCGAGCTGCGCTCCTCCGACCACTACTTCTTCAAGCTTTCCGATCCGCGTTGCCAGGAGTTCCTGCGCCACGCCACGCGCGCCGTTTGCGCGAACCAGCCCGAGGCCATCAATAAGCTGCAGGAATGGCTGGGCGAACCCGGCGAGAACAAGCTCGCCGACTGGGACATCTCGCGCGACGCGCCCTACTTCGGCTTCGAGATCCCCGGCGCGCCGGGCAAGTTTTTCTACGTCTGGCTCGATGCGCCGATCGGCTACATGGGTTCCTTCGCCAATTTCTGCAAGAAGAAGGGGCTGGACTTCGATGCCTACTGGGGCAAGGGCTCCACGGCCGAGCTCTACCACTTCATCGGCAAGGACATCCTCTACTTCCACGCCCTGTTCTGGCCGGCGGAACTGGAACACGCCGGCTACCGGATACCGACCAGCGTCTTCGCCCACGGCTTCCTGACGGTCGATGGCGCCAAGATGAGCAAGTCGCGCGGCACCTTCATCACCGCCGAGAGCTACCTCGCGCAGGGCCTCAACCCGGAATGGCTGCGCTACTACTTCGCCGCCAAGCTGAACGGCACGATGGAGGACATCGACCTCAACCTCGACGATTTCGTCAGCCGGGTCAATTCCGACCTGGTCGGCAAGTACATCAACATCGCCAGCCGCGCCGCCGGCTTCATCGCCAAGCGCTTTGCCGGCAAGCTCGACGCGCGCCACCTCAGCGAGACATTCCGTGCCGAACTGCCGGGCCTGATCGAGGCCGGCGAGGAAATCGCCGCGCACTACGAAGCGCGCGACTTCGCCCGCGCGCTGCGCCGCGTGATGGCGCTGGCCGACCAGATCAACCAGTACGTGGACAAGCACCAGCCCTGGCAGCTGGCCAAACAGGAGGGGCAGGATGCCAAGTTGCACGAGGTCTGCTCGCTGCTGATCAATGCCTTCCGCATCCTGACGACCTACCTCAAGCCGGTGCTGCCCAAGCTGGCCCATCGCGCCGAAGAATTCCTCAACGTCGCGCCGTTGCACTGGGCCGACGCCGCCCACCTGCTGCCGCCGGCCCACCTGATCAATCCCTACGAGCACCTGATGCAGCGCATCGACCCCAAGCAGGTCGAGGCCCTGGTGGCGGCCAACCGCGAATCGCTGGCGCCGACGGGAGCAAATGCGGCCGCCGTGGCGCCGGCGCCGACTCCCGAGCCCTCGCCGCAGCGCAAGGCACAGCACCAGCAGGCCACCGAGGACAAGACCCAGGGCCAGGCGGAGCCCAAGCCGCAGCACATCTCGATCGACGACTTCGCCAAGGTCGACCTGCGCGTGGCGCGCATTGCCGATGCCAGGCATGTCGAGGGTGCCGACAAGCTGATCCAGCTCACCCTCGACCTCGGCACCGAGACGCGCAATGTCTTCGCCGGCATCAAGTCGGCCTACGATCCGGCGCAACTGGTCGGCCGCCTGACGGTCATGGTCGCCAACCTGGCGCCGCGCAAGATGAAATTCGGCATGTCGGAAGGCATGGTGCTGGCCGCCTCGGATGCCGATGGCAAGGCGCCGGGCATCTTTCTGCTGTCACCCGACAGCGGCGCGCAACCGGGCATGCGCGTGAAATGACGTCCTTCCCCCCTGCCCCCTTCCCAGGGAAGGGGGTGACAACGGTTCGCGGGCTATGCCCGTTCCGCGCAATGGCTGCCTCGCCTTGGGGCGGCCCGGCGGCGAGGCGGTAATGGAGATCCGCCGCCTGGTCATCCGCGGCGTGGTGCAGGGCGTCGGCTTTCGCTACGCGATGGCGGCGCAGGCGCGGCTGCTCGGCCTCACTGGCTGGGTGCGCAACCGGCGCGACGGCACGGTCGAGGCCATGGTCGCGGGCGCGGCCGAACCGGTGGCGGCGATGCTGGCCTGGAGCAACCACGGTCCCGCGGGCGCCTCGGT
>JALHNN010000526.1 GCA_022843505.1 Sulfuritalea sp. | reverse complement strand
AACGACGACTGATGGGTTGCTTCCGCTTGTTTGGACATGATGGTCTCCTTTTCACATAAAAAATGGGGAGACCATGCCCCGGACGGGGATGGAACTCCCCGACTGGGTTGAAGCAATGACGAAACCTCCGAGCCTTGCGGCCACCGGCTTGCAGGAGATCTCACCGGTTTTGGCGCTCTCGCGAGCGAAGGGCGATGCGTAACGTGCATCGATCGGGCTGACGCAGCCAACGTGGTACACCGGCGGCGTTGCCCCGACTCCCACCCTATGGCAGGGAGTCGAGCAGCGCATATTCAAATCAGATGACCATCGCTCACGCATTTGGTTCCATTGCTTCGGCATAGTTCATCGACACCCGGCAGCGCGCGACAACAGCCGGGCCAAGGCTCACCGACAGACTGACCTCGGTAAGGGCAACGAAACCCCGTGTCGGACCTCGCCGCTGAGCCTGAACGCGAAATCCGTGGAAGGAAGCACCCCACCTGCCGTGGCGCTGCGCCTCCATGAGCGCCAGCAGCGCAATCGAGCGGACCATGCGGATCTCTTCCGTACTGGGGAAACCTGCCGGCTCCGCTGCGGTGCTGACTGGGCTGTCGCTCACGCTCAGACCCGGCCCTCGGCCGCCTCGCGGCGCGGCTTGAACTTGGCCTCGGCCAGCCGTGCGAGGCTGAGAAACAGTTGGTCCGCGTTCAGATGCAGCGCGCTGCGCTCCTCGCCCGTCGCCGTCACCGTCCATTGGGTTTCGGCCAGCCGACCGATGACATGCACGCGCGCACCCTTCTTCACCAGCTGCGCGACCTCCGCGGCATGTCGATCGCCCCAGACATTGACGTCGAGCCAGAAGCCACCCGCCTGCTCCAGACCGCCCTTGCCATCCTGGCGGTATTCGTCGAAAAACACCCGAAGCTCGGCGACCTGCCGTTCCTCGCTGCCGACCATGACCGTCTTCAAGAGCGGCAGGTCCCCCACATTTCCGGTTCCACTAAACTCGTTCGACATTGCTTGCTACCTCCCTTGGTTGATTGACGCATTGAATTCCGATGGACTGCGAGACCCTGGCCGGAAACCCGCTGATCGCCGGCGCCGAGCTCACAGCAGTTCCGTGTCCGCCTGCGGCGTATCCTCGGCCGCGGTGAGCGACACCTGTTCGAGGAGGCGCAATTCGGCCTCGCTCAGCTTGACGCGCCGCCGCGTATGACGCGGCGCCTGCGCGCCGGTATAGACCTTGCGCGGGACCTCGCCGAACAGCGCGACCACGGCGCGCACGCGCTGGTGCGCCGCTTCGTCCGCTCCGGGCAGGAAATCGCTGCGGGACAATTGCCGCAGCTCCTCGCGCAGCAGATGGCGCTCCCAGCGGATCGGCTCCAGGAACAAGGCGCGCAGTTCCCGGCCGACTTCGCGAATCGCCGCCCTGCCCTCGTCGTCGCTCATGCGATCCTTGTGGATCAGGGTCTTGATCATGCGCACGTAGTAGTCGAACTCGACGATCGCCTCCGCCGTAGCATAGCCGTAAGGACTGCGAAACCCGAGCTCGACGGTCTTGGGGCTGCGCGACCCCATCACGGCCAGCGACAAGCCCCTGCGCCTGAGGATCTCCATGGCTTCCTCGCGCACCGTAATCACACGGCCCAGATGCGCGCGGATCGCGATCAGACCCTCGTACATGCGAATCAGGATCCAGTCGGCGTACGGGTTGTCGTTCGCCGACAGGTGCCAGATGGATTTGAGGACTGCGGCAAAGCGCCTGCCTCCGGGAATCGGCGGCAACTTGCCTGCCGCATCTGCGCCACGGCCGGTAAAGATCCGATAGGCGTCCTTGGTGTGCAAGCTCATCGTGTCGGGCGTGGCATCCGCCAGTTGCCCGAGTTGGGCGTTGGCGGCGAGCGTGGTGTCGGGCGCATTGGGCTCATAGGGCACATTCGGCTCATTCGGCTCATTGCGCGCTTGCTGCGGGATTGCGTCAGGGGGTGCCATGGCGGACTCCGTTTCGATTGAGGTGGTTGTGGCTGCCGCAAACGGCGTGGTGGTTGCAGCGCCGGGTTGGCGGCGCTGGCGACCTGGATTTATCGCCGCCGGGCATTCGGGCTGGCAGGTGGCTCACGAGCGCTTCTCCGGCGGGCGCCGGGCCTGCATCGCGTCCGCGATCTGTCGCATCTCGGCGCGGCGGGATGCGAGCTTGGCCTGGCGTTCCGGTGTCGCGGACTCGGCGGCAAGGCGCTGCTCTTCGACTTCGCGCTGCTGACGCAGGATCAGTTCCTCCGCTTGCCTGCGCCTGGCAGCCGCCACGCGCTGTCCCAATTCCGGTACGAACTCACCGGCCAGGGCGCGCCTGACCAGGCCACGCAGATAGGCGAGCGGGCTGGTACGCACCGCTCTTGCCTGCATCCGGGCACTCAACTCGTCGAGCAGGGCTTGGGCTTCCTGCGTGCAGGGCTTAAGCAGGAGGAGCGCCGCCGCACGTTCTTCAGGGAGCAGGCTTTCCGGCAGGATCAGATCACCACCGCGACCTCGCGACCGCCCCTCATCAGCGATGGTTTCCCGTGTGGGTGGTTGTTGTACTAAACCACGTGTACTTCCTTGTATATGTAGATTGGCGCTTTCGGTAGAACAGTGATGGCGGTTTGGGCGAATCAGTTTTGGCGCTTTCGGCAAAACATGAATGTGGGAATCCCGCATACTTGTTTCGCCTTTTTGTCGACTATTGATTGTGGCAACACCGCACTCTGGCGAATACGGCAAAGCGATGCGATTGGCATCGCCGGATTCATCCCCCGCCAGC
>JALHNN010000525.1 GCA_022843505.1 Sulfuritalea sp. | reverse complement strand
CTGCCGGCGCGGGTGGCGAGCGGCGATCTGGCGCTGGCCGCGCGCGACCCCGACGCCGTGTTGCGCGACCGCGCCATCGCTTCCCTGGGGCGCATCGGCGTTCCGTCCGGCACCGTGGTGCCGGCCCTGATCGCGGCTCTCGACGATCCGGCGGACCATGTGCGCCACGCCGCGATCGTGGCGCTGGAAGCCTTTCCTGCCGACCAGGCAAAGGCGGCACTGCCCACCCTGCGACGGCTCGCGGAGCGAGGCAGCGGGCTGGACCTGCGGGCGCGCCACCTGCTCGCCCGCCTCGACGGGACGCCGCCGGCCGGCAGCCTGGGTGGGCTGCGCTACCTGCTCGGCACGGGGAACCCCTTCCGTTCGCGGGATTACGCACTGCTGGAGATCGCGCGCCACGGCCCGGCCGCCGCGTCGCTGCTACCCGAACTCCTGCCCCTCCTCGCCGCCGACGATGAGCTGCTGCGTTACGCCGTGATCGAAACCCTGATCGCCATCGGCCCCGGGGCAGCCGCGGCAAAGCCGGCGCTGGAAGTCATCGCCGCGACGGGTACGCCGCCCCTGCGCCAGGTCGCGCAGGAAGCGCTGGCGGCATTGGCGGAAGCGCCGCGATGAGCGGGAACATGACCCGGAACCTGCGGCGGCGCACGCTGCAGCTTTACTGGGGCAGCATCGCCACCGGCGCTCTGCTGCCCCTGGTCGTGGACCTCGTCGTCGCGGCGACGCGGCGCGGGCAGACGCCGGCGCAGTACTTCGAGGGCTTCTACCTGCGCCTGTTCGCCCCGCAGGAGGGCGCATTGATGCTTACCCTGCTGGGCGGCGCGCCCTTCCTGCTGTTTGGCGTCTTCGCCCTGATCCACCTGGGGACCGCGCATCGTCGCGGCGAAGCCCTTGCCTCCCGTCGCCGGTTCGCGCTGCAGGCGGCGTTTGCGGCGATGCTCGCGTTGTCCGCCTGGGGTCATTACAGCATCATGACGGCGCGCGGCTCGACGGCCGCGCTGGGTTTCCTGTTCCTGCCGTTCTATGTGCTTGCTGCGGGAATCGTGGCCTACGCGGCCGGCCGCTGCTTCAAGCGCGTTCGCCACGGGCCGGCCGGCTGAGCACGCCGGCTGTCGTCGCCATCGGCTTGCGTTCGCAACAACCGGTGGCGGTTTCACGACGGCGCTGGATGCGCGGCATGCCGCTGGGACATCATCGCCGCGGACAAGCGCCGCCCGACCCCTGCCGTCTTTTCATGGTAACGTCCCCCGCGCAAATTGCGTAAAGCAGCCAATCCACCATGGACACAAACACGCCGCAGCGACAGCTGGAGTGACAAAGACATGAACCGGCAGTCGTGGTTTGAGGCGTTTGCCCAGACAGCAAGCAAGGGCGCCGGGCTGTCGCCCCGGACCCGCCGCTCATTGCTTGATATCGATGACACGCTCTTCAAGACCTGGGACCTCGGCGACAATCTCATCCTCGCCTGGACGCGGGTGGAACACCAGCTGCGTTTTCTCGCGGTGCGCCATTACGCGATCTTCGAGATGTTCGGGTACGAGAGCGATGGCAGCGCAAGCCGCGAATCGGACAATCCGGTAATCGAGTTGCTTGCCGGCCCCAAGCATCTCGATCCCGCCGAGTTTGAACGGGTCTGCCGGCGGTTTGCCGAGGCCGCTCAAATTGTCGACGCGCGCATCGAAACCGATGCCGACTTCAGCGTTCCGCTGGTGGACGCCATCGTGACCCGGTATGGAGTGTCCCTGGTGCGCAACCGTGCGGTCCTGCTCCTCGACGTGGTGGGGTATTCCTTGCGCGCCCCGCTCGATCAGCTGGCCATGCTCAACAGCCTCAACTATTCGATAAATTCCGCCTGTCGCCAGCTTCATTCACGGGATGTGCACATCGACTTCGCCCGCACCACGACCGGCGATGGCTTCTACATCTGGAACCGAGCGCTGGGCCCGCAGGCGACCATCGCCTTGTACGAGCTGATGATGCTGATCCTCGCCGACAACGCGGTGGCGCAGCGCAAGGCCAGGCACTTTCCCGTGCCCAGGCTGCGCGCGGCCTTCCACGTCGGCGATCACTACGAGTTCTATCAGGTCGAAGGACTGAATCCGACGGCCTTTGGCTATATCGTCGGCCAGGTTACGGTCGACCTCGCACGCCTCATCGAGAAGACCTTGCCCGGCCAGATAGTGCTCGGCGAGTTCACCCTCAACATGGACCCGGCCGGCAGCGGCCCGACGTCCGGCTGCGACACGAGGATGTTCGTCGAACAGGCGGCGGCCCGGATCGAGGGGCTCAAGGGACTCGCGGTGGCCGACGATCTGATCGACGATATCCGCTGCTACCTGACCGGCCCCAGGGAGGGGGACGGCTCGTTCGGTGTCGATCGCTATGCCATTCTGGACAAGCACGACACGCTTCGCTACGCCTATAACGCGAAGATCAACATCCATCTGCTGCGCAGCAGCCCGATATTTCTGGGCATCCAATGCAAGGATGCCGATCGGTTCGCCATCCGCCCCGGGTGATCCGGTCGCTCGGCCACGGCCTCAGGCCGTCCGCCCCGCGTGACGCTCCTGAGATGTCGGCGCCGGCGGCACGGCGCCGGCGCGTTCATTGGGCATTGCCTGCCGCCGCGAACAGCCCCGCCCTGGCGTGTTCGCTGACCGCCCGCGCCGCGGGATGGGTCAAGCGCCGCTCGGCCGAGATCAGGAAAAACCGTTCGCGCAGGTCTTCAGTAACGCCCAGGCTGACGACCTTGTAGTGGTCCATGACGTCCGCCACGCTGGCCGCC
>JALHNN010000524.1 GCA_022843505.1 Sulfuritalea sp. | reverse complement strand
CGACCGCGAGGCGGGCGGCACCTGGATGGGCGTCACGCGCGGCGGCCGCTTTGCCGCCCTGACCAATTTTCGCGATCCGGCGCAGATGCGAAGCGGCCTGCCCTCGCGCGGCGCCCTGGTTTCCGGCTTCCTCACCGGCGAAGGCTCGGCCGAAGGCTACCTGCGGCAGACGGCGGCGAAAGGCGGGGAATGCAACGGCTACAACCTGCTGCTGGGTGACGGCAAGGAGCTCTGGTGGTCATCCAATGTCGGTGGCACCTCGCGCAGGCTGGAGCCGGGAATATATGGCATCTCCAACCACCTGCTCGATACCCCCTGGCCGAAAGTCGGCGCTGGCAAGACGGCGTTGAGCCGGGCGCTCGACGATCTGCCCGACGAGCAGGGACTGTTCGATCTCCTGCGCGACGACAGCATCCATCCCGACGAGCAGCTGCCGGAAACGGGCGTCCCCCTGGAATGGGAACGCCTGCTGTCAGCCGCCTTCGTCCGGTCGCCGACCTACGGCACGCGCAGTTCCACCGTCCTCGTCATGCAGCGCAGCGGACTCACGGTCTTCGACGAGCAGACCTGGCTGCCCGGTGCCGCACGGGGAGCGCGGCGGCGCTACCGGTTCCGCAGGAACCCGTCTGCCTGAGGCGGCTTCAAGCCTGACGCCGCATCGCCCGGTGCGCCATGCCGGCCTCGATGAACTCCGCGCCAACCTCGACGAAGCCGAATTTTCCGTAGAAGCCGCAGGCCTGCACCTGGGCGTTGAGCGCCAGGGAGGACATGCCGGCGGCGCCTGCTTCGTCCAGCAGGCGTTCCAGCAAGGCGCGGCCGACCCCCTGCCCACGCCAGGAGGCCAGCACCGCCATGCGGCCGATGTGGCCGTCGGGCAGCAGGCGCCCGGTACCGATCGGCGTACCGAAGGCATCGCGCGCCACCACGTGGCGGCTGCGGGAGTCGTTGGCATCGAGTTCCAGTTCGCGCGGCACACCCTGCTCGACGACGAAGACAGCTTCGCGCACGCTGCGCGCGGCTTGCCCGAGCCCCTCCCAGTCACCCGGCTCGATGCCGAAATCGTCGATATCGACGCGGGTGTAGGCCGGAACCCGATCGAACAGTTCGATGATGTCGGCGTTGCGCATGCGGACGCAGCCGTGGGAACCGGGTGTGCCGACCGGGGCATCATCCGGGGCGCCGTGCAGGTAGATGTAGCGGCGCATGGTGTCCTGTGACCCGAGGCGGTTGCGCCCGGGCTCGACTCCGGACAGCCAGAGAATCCGCGTCAGTATCCAGTCGCGGTCGGGATGCTGCTGCGCCAGCTGCGGGGTCCACAGTTCGCCGGTCGGACGCCTGCCGCGGAACACCGTATTGGCCGGCATCCCGCTCCCGATCCTGGCGCGCACCAGGTGGCGGCCGCGCGGCGTGCAGTGGCTTCCCGCCTCCTCTCCCGCCCCATTCAGTGCCGTCGAAACGGGATAGCGCCGCAACAGGTCGCCGCGCTCATCGCGCAGTTCCAGCGTCTGCAGCGGCAGGCTGATGCGGATCCGCGGCGGCATCAGACCACCTCGCGGCGCCCGCGCCGCGCCGCGAAAAACGAGGACAGCAAAGCCCCGCAGGCCTCGCCGAGCACGCCGCCGGCGACCGTCGCATGATGGTTGAGACGCCCTTCCGCGAACAGGTCGACCACGCTCCCGGCGGCGCCGGTTTTGGGATCACGGGCGCCAAACACCACCCGCGCGATGCGCGCATGCATGATGGCGCCGGCGCACATGGCGCAGGGCTCCAGCGTGACATACAGGGTGCAGCCCGGCAGCCGGTAGTTGCCGAGCTGTTCGGCAGCGTTGCGCAGGGCCATGACTTCGGCATGGGCTGTCGGATCGGCACGGCCGATCGGCTGGTTCCAGCCACGGCCGACCACCTCCCCATCGCACACGACCACGGCGCCGACCGGCACTTCGCCGGCGGCGCCCGCCTGGCGCGCCAGGTCCATTGCCTGCCCCATGAACGCCTCGTCATCCATGGGGCGATTATGGCATCAGGCGTTCTTGCTGACCGCCCCCCCGGCATCGGCCAGCTGTGCCTGGGCCGCCGCAAGGCGGGCGATTGGTACGCGCGGACCGGAGCATGACACGTAGGTCAGGCCGATCTTGTGGCAGAAATGGATGGAACCCGGATGCCCGCCGTGCTCACCGCAGATGCCGACCTTGAGCTCCGGGTTGGTCTTGCGGCCTTCCGTCACCGCCAGCTTCATCAATTCACCGACACCCTTCTGGTCAAGCACTTCGAAGGGGTTGTCCTCAAGGATGCCGGTCTCGATGTAGGCCGGCAGGAACTTGTTTTCGGCATCCTCGCGGCTGAAGGAGAAGGTCGCCTGCGTCAGGTCGTTGGTACCGAAGCTGAAGAACTGCGCATCCTCGGCCATGCGTCCGGCGCGCAGGCAGGCGCGGACCACCTCCAGCATGCTGCCGAACTTGACGCCGACGTTGATGCCGTGGGTGAGTTCGACCACCTTGTGGATGCGCTGCACGTAGCTGTGGATGCGCTTGAGTTCCTCCACGGTGGCGACCTGCGGCACCATGATCTCGGGGTGGACCTCGATACCCTCCTTGGCGCAGAGCGCCGCGGCTTCGAGAATCGCCTTGATCTGCATTTCGTAGATCTCGGGATAGGTGATCCCCAGCCGCACGCCGCGGTGACCGAGCATGGGATTGACTTCCGAGAGCGCGCGGACCTTCTTCAGCGTCTTTTCCTTCTTGTGGATGACGTCTTCCTCGAGGTGGCTGTCCTTGAAGTCCTCCATGCCG
>JALHNN010000523.1 GCA_022843505.1 Sulfuritalea sp. | reverse complement strand
CCTTGGTTGGCTCGCCCTCTTCGGTGCAGGTGAGCAGCACCTGCCGGCCGCCGAGCGGGACCATCCGGGGGAAACCGCTCATGCGTGAGGTGCTGCTGGGGATGACCAGCTGCGGCTCGGACAGCCGGCCTTCGGGGGAAAGGGTGCGCAGGTAGATGCCCCCCTGCTTGCCGGTTTCCGCACCGGTCATTTCCAGCCAGCTCATCACCAGCGTGCCATCGGCCAGCCGCACATTGTCCACCCGACCCTGCGGCCGGCCCAGATCCACGCGCAGCACCGGGCCGAACGAAGCACCGGCATTGTCCGACACCCGGGCCAGCACCCGGGCGTGATTGTCCGGAGCCGTGAACCAGACCGCGCCGACGCGGCCGCCGGCCGCGGCGAGTTGCGGACCGTTGACCGGGCAGCCGGCGATCTTCCACCCGTCCGCGTGCAACGGGCCTAGCCGGCGCCAGGAGTGTCCGTCGAAACGGGCGAGTTGGATGTCGCGGATCTCGGCCGGGGTGCGGCCGCGGTAGGCGAGCAAGGCGCCGGCGGCATCGGGCGCGAGGGACAGCTGGCAGCAGTCGCACACCGAATCATCCACCAGGGTGTCGGGCCCCGGTCCCGGCCTGCCGTCGAGCACCCGGGCGTAAAGAGCCATGCGGCCCCGGGTCCGGCCGTCGAGCCACGCGGCGAGCAGCCGGCCGTCGGCCAGCGGTTGCAGGGCGACAAATTCCACGGCCAGGGCCTCGTCGCTGACGGGCAGATCGGGGCTCCAGGTGGCCCCGCCGTCGGTGGAACGGCTGTAAATGGCGCGATAACCCGGGCCGTGATGGCCGTCGCCGGCCGGCGCGTGATGCGCAGGATTGTTGATGAACCACACGGCGGTCAGGCGGCCGTCACCGTCCACGGCCAGCTGCGGGAAATCTGCCCAGTTGGCCAGAAGGTCGGCGCCTTGCACGACGGTGCGCGGGGCGGACCAGATCCGGTTGTTCACCTCGAACCGGCTGAGCTTCATGGCCCAGGCTTCCTTTCCGACAGGTTCCAGCCACGACAGCCACGGCGAGCCATCCGGGGCGAGCACGAGGGACGAGCCCATCGCACCGGGCGCGGCCGGGGCGGGGATGACGGACGCCGCAGTAGCGGCGCGCAGGCCCGCATGCACGGACAGTCCGAGCGCGGCCGCGAGGAGAAGGCGAAAAACCCGCTGATTATTCATCACGCAAGGATGACGCGGCGAACCACCGGGGCGCGCAAATCTTTTTCCGCGCGGCAGTCGCGCAAAATTATTTTCGGAAACCGGAAGAAAAAACTTTGAAACATCTCTTGAGCGGTTACGTCGGAAGGGCATGAGCCGCGTTTCGCTGGGAAATTTTATCATACTGTTTGTTCTCGGACTGGTCGTGGGCCGCGCGGTGGAACCGGCGGTGTCTGCGCGCGATGTGCTGGTCTACCAGGACGGCGATCGCGTGCAGGGCCGGCTGGTCGGCCGGAAGGATGGCCTCATCGTGTTCCAGTCGGAACGGTTCGGCGAGTTGCGCGTGCCGGCGGACAAGGCGGAAGTCGTGCCGGCCAAGACGCCCGCCGCCGCGCCGGTGGCAGCCAAGCCCGCGGCGGAACCGCCCCCGGCCGCAGCCAATGACGAAAGTGCCGCCGAGGAGGTCCGGGCCAGCGCCGGTTTGGCTCGGCTGACGGCGCGACTGCGCGAAAGTTTCAAGCCCTGGAGCGGCCGGGTCGCGTTCTCGACCGAGATCGTGTCGGACACGGCGGAACGGAGCACGCTCTCCCTCGAGGGCCGGCTCAGCCGCAAGTGGACGGCCGACGAGGTCCAGCTGAACGGGCGCTATGACTTCAGCCAGACCAACGATCTCACGACCACGGACATGCTCAAGGCCGACGCCCTCTGGCGGCACAGCTTCAGCAAGAAAAAGAACAGCTTTGTCCAATACCGGCCCACCTTGGAGTGGAACCGCGCCAACCGCAAAGGCGGGGTGCCGGCCGACTACGTCCTGCTGCAGCAGGAAATCGGCTACGGCATCAGCCTCTTGACCCGGCCGGAGCGCAAACTGCGGGTGGGCGTGTCTGAGAATTTGTTCGATGTCTGGACGACGTCGCCGCCGACCTCGCACAACTCGCGCGCGGTGGAGTCCGCCTTCATCGAGACGGAGCTGCGCCTGCCCTGGGGCCTGCTGCTGACCGATCGCGGGGTCTACTATTATTCCTTCGCCTCGCAGAACGACGGCTGGGAAAACCGGATCGACCTGACGAAGAAGTTCACCCCGACGCTGAGCACGGCGATCCGGCACGAGACCCGCCAGGGCAGCCCCGACGGCACGGCGCAGGACTACACGCGGCTGCGGCTGCTGCTCGGGCTGGATTTCTAAGCGCCGGATCAACCGCCCGGGCTGGGCGGCGGCGCCGGGAGCGGCACGGACTCGAGCCGCACCTTCACCTCGTCGGCGATGCGCCGGGCGGTGGTGGTGGCGTCAGACGTGGCGGTCTCGAAGGTTTCCTTCCAGTCCAGCCCGCCCTTGCCCGTCTCGAACAGGCGGATGGTGAAGACGGTCGCCAGGCCCGGGATGGGTTTGCCCACGTGACCGGTGAGCACGAAGCGGCTTTTCATCCGGAGGCCGCGGGCGATCACCTCGGCCTCGGCGGCGTCGGGCAGGAGCGGCAGCGGGCTGACACCCCATGGGGGTTTGCCGTCCTGCTGCAGGAGCTCGCAGACCTCATCAAAGACCTTGTCGGAATAATCCTCGCCCGCGTCCCCCTCGCCGCTGAACGGGATCAGCGCGACCGGCCGGCCGGACTG
>JALHNN010000522.1:314-2801 GCA_022843505.1 Sulfuritalea sp. | reverse complement strand
ACGATCCATTGCGCCTCGTCCTCGGCGAGAAAGCGGTGCCAGGGCGGCATGGCGGTGCCGGGGCGGCCATAAACGATGGTCGCCACCAGGCCTTCCGCCGGCTTGTCGGCCAGCGTCTGCGGCAACAGCGCCGGTCCCAGGCCGCCCTGCAGGGTCAGGCCGTGGCAGGAGCCGCAATCCTGGCGCACCATGTGGATCAGCTCCCTCTGCCTTGCCGGCGAGGGCTCGGCCGCAACGGCGAGCGTCGCGCCGGCGAGCAGCAGGACGCCGAGGCCGCATGCGATGGCACTAGTCGACATGCACCACGCCCTTCATTTCCTCGTGCGGCCCGCAGCGATAGGCATGGCTGCCCGGGGCGGCGAAGGTCCGCTGCCAGCTTTCGCCGGGAAACAGGCGCTCGGATTCGAGGCCGTTCTCGGCGGGAAACAGCACCGAGTGGCTGGTGCGCTTTTCCATGTTGCTCCATTTCACGGTGTCGCCCGCCTTGATGCGTACCTCGGCGGGAATGAACTTGTAGTCCTGGATCTTCACCTCGACGGTCTGTTGCGCCAGCGCACAAGCGGAAACGAGTGCCAGGAAACCCGGCACTCGTTTCAGGTAATGGCCGGCGATCGACATCTCCGGACTCGGGCAGGTCTTACTGCTTGGTCGCCTTCACGTCGCCGTCGGCGCCGATGCCCAGCTTGTAGCCCAGGGAAACGTGATGGAAGCGGCCGCTCGAGTTGTCGGCATGGACGGCGACGCCGAACGGCACGACCTTGCCCTCGCCCGGATTCTTGCGGGTGAAGGTGACGGTATAGGTGTCGCCGCTCTTGCTGGCTTCCGCCTTGGCGCCGGTACCGCCGCCGCTCATCTTGCGCTCGCTGCCGACGCTGCCGTCGGAAACCTTGTTGCCCTTGCTGGCCCACTGCAACAGCTCGTAGGCGCCTTCCTTGGTGTATTTGGTCTTCTTGTCGTCGGCGCCGGGCATGGTGCGGGCGTCGGTATGGCAGCTCTGCCAGCAGCCGTACTGGTCGGCCTGTGGCACCTTGGCGTCGGCGAACAGCAGGGTGGCCTTGACCTCGTTGTCCTTGTCGCCCTTGTCGGCGCCGCCGGACGGGGCCTTGAAGGTGAGGCGGATGTAGAGGTTGGCGGCGTCGTACGCGGCCTGAACGCTGACCGGGAACATCATGGTCTTGGGTGCGCCCTTGGGCTCGAGTTCCTTGTCGGCCAGGCGCTTGAAGTTGAAGTTCAGCGTGCCTTTTTCCTCGTGGCAGCCGGCGCAGGTTTCGCCCTTGCGCATGCCGGCGGAACCGCTGTGGTCGGACTTCTTGGTCATCCATTCGATCGGCGTGACACCGGCATGGAAGACGTTGATGTCGCGCTTGGCGACCTTGCCCCAGTCGGGCGCGGCCACGACGGCCTGGGATCCGAGCGCAAGGAGGGCGGCGGCGACCGCGGTGGAGACGATGGACTTGCTCATGTGCTACTCCTTTCGAACAATAAGTACGGGATATAACGCAGATTCGGCGAGCGCGATGACTTATTCCTCTTCGTCGTCCTTCATGCCCTTGGGCTTGGTGTGGGCGATGCCCTTGTGGCAGTCGATGCAGGTCTTCTTTTCGGCCAGCCCGATCTTGTGCATCTTGGCGCCGCGCAGCTTCTGCTTCTCGACATCCATGGCGTCGAAGCTATGGCAGTTGCGGCATTCGCGCGAGTCGTTGGCCTTCATGCGCGCCCATTCGCTCTCGGCCATCTTCAGGCGGTGGGCCTCAAACTTCTCGGGTGTATCGATGACGCCGGTGATCTTGCCCCAGACTTCCTTGCTCGCCTGGATCTTGCGGATCATCTTGTGCGTCCAGTCCCTGGGCACGTGACAGTCGGAACAGACGGCGCGCACGCCGGTGCGGTTGCTGTAGTGGATGGTCTTCTTGTACTCGACATAGACGTTGTCGCGCATCTCGTGGCAGCCGATGCAGAACTCCAGGGTGTTGGTGGCCTCCAGGCCGGTGTTGAAGCCACCCCAGAAAATGACTCCGGAGAAGAATCCGACCACCAGCAGGCTCAGCAGCGAATACTTCGCGCTCGGCCGCTTCAGCATTGCCAGGAATCCGCGTTTCTCGCTATCTGCCATGACACCTTCCCCTATCTTTTGTCGCTGGTTTCAAAACACCTACATGATAAAGGGGCTTGCGCCCCTTTATCCTTGCTGCCGATCAAGTTTCGTTCAGTTTCGCGTCAATAGATGTCGTGCTGCGTGTTGTAGACGTTGAACTTGCCGGTCGGCGTGATCATCTTCGGATCGGTGATCACCTTCTTCACCTTCAGCGTTGCATCGTCATACACGACGATCGCGGACTGGTCGGTCTTGCCACCCCACAGCGAGATCCAGACTTCCTTGCCGTCGGCGCTGTACTCCGGATGCACCGCACGCTTGGTCGCCTTGGTCGGCGGCAGGCCGGAATCCTTGGCCACGTTGAGCATGGCCTTGGGCTTGGACAGATCCGA
>JALHNN010000522.1:0-304 GCA_022843505.1 Sulfuritalea sp. | reverse complement strand
TCTTGTCCGAGGGCGTGGAGATCAGCGTCACGACATCGGCGCCGAGGTGGCCCGTGGCCCAGACGGGGCCGTACTTCGGATGCATGAAGTTGGCGCCGCGGCCCGGGTGCGGGATCTTCGCGGTGTCGATCAGCGCGGCGAGCTTGCCGAGCTTGGTATCGACCGCGGCGATCTTGTTCGAGGCATTGGCCGCGACCAGGAAGTAGCGCTTGGAAGCATCCCAGCCGCCGTCATGCAGGAACTTGGCGGACTCGATGGTGGTGGTCTTCAGGTTCTTGATGTCGGAATAATCCACCAGCAGGAT
>JALHNN010000521.1 GCA_022843505.1 Sulfuritalea sp. | reverse complement strand
CCCTGCGGAACCGTGATCGAGTTGCCACTGCCCAGGGTCTCATAGCGGGTTGCGCCCGCGGCATCGATCGAGGTCAAGAGGCTGTCCGTGCCGGCCGGCCGCCAGACCGGCGCCTGGAGCTCGGCAAAGTAGGCGCTGACCGACCTGGCACGTTGCGTAAATCCAAGCGTCGGCCCCTCCACATACCAAACCGAGCGGCGGGTCCGCCAGCCTTCGTCGTAATTCTCATTCCACATGGCCTCCCGGCGCTCAGCCCCCACCGCGAACCGCAGATCCCCCGCCGGCAGCTCGAGGACCTTGCCGTTGAGATTGGCCGTCAGGGTGTCCAGCGACTGGTTCATCGTGCGGGTTCGTTGATCCATCAACAGGGTCTTGGCCACGTCGTAAGAATTGGTCCAGAAGCCGAAAGGATTGAACGTGCCGGCATTGACCGCCGCCTGCTCCTTCGCTTGGTCGGCGTTATATTGGTCGTTCTCGACCATTCCTTGGGAGTAGCGCGCATAGGCCACCTCATAATTCCAATCACCCAGGTCACCCTTGATCCCAAACGTGTTGCTGATCGCGTCCTTGTGCACCATCAGGCGCGGGACGAGGTCACGGATTTCGTTGGGGCCGAAAGTATACCTGATGGTGACCAGCTGACCGAAGGGATTGAACGGATTGTCCGCGGCCGCGGTCACCTGGGCCACGCCAGCGGCCAGGTATTGGAAGCGGACCCGCCGCTTCTCGTAAAAGCCCTGCGCAAACACCGTCATCCGCTTGTCGAGGAGATCAAACTCGGCCAGCCAGTGGGCCCCGAAGCTTTTGAACGGCGGCAGGGTCGCTGGTTCGTTGGTCGACACCTTCTGGGAGTCAAGCGTGACCGGGACAAAGGAGCTGGTGCTCATGCTGCTCTGGCCAGGGCTGAAGCGTGAACCGTCGAGCACCAACCCGCCGGTCGTGATGGCCGTGCCCATGTAGATCCGCTGCGGCAGCGCCAGATTCGTGCTGCGCGCATCCGTGCCGCCATACGGCCGGAAATCGCGCGTGGAAGTCAGGGTGCGATCCCACTTCATTATGCCGTTATGGTCATGCCAGTTCGCGCTGCCCACGATGCGGAATTTACCCTGGGCGCTGCCGAAAGTCATGGCGTAGCGCTGCACCCCGGCGTCCCGGTCGGTGGTATTGCCATAAGAACCCAGGATTTCCACGCCTTCATAACGGTCTTTCAATTTCAGGTTAACCACGCCAGCCACGGCGTCGGTCCCGTATACCGCCGAGGCCCCGCTTTTGAGTATCTCGACGCTCTCCACGGCCTCAGAAGGAATGATCGACACGTCGGGGATGATTCCTTCCCCGCCAAAGCGGCGGCCATTCACGAGGGTGAGGGTGTAACCGCCACCGAACCCGCGCATGTTGAATGATTCCTGGAAGGAGTGGCTGTTGGCCGAACCGGTTTGTGCCGCGGCGTTGTTTCGCTCGGTGCTGGCAAAGGTGAGGTTCGGGCCGCTGATCACCGGGGAGGAGCGGACGAAATCGGTGATCTTTTCCCCCGCCGTGAAGCGGAATTTGTCCGCCGTGATGAACTCCATGGGCAAGGCGCCCTTGTCCGCCTCGGTCGTCGCCATGCGGATGTGCGACCCCGTGACCGAGAATTTCTCAAGTTCGACCGCATCGGACTTCTTCTCGTCCGGCTTGGCGCCGGCTGGCTCCACGACCTGCCCCCGGGCGATGGCCGCGAGGCCCAAGGCAAAAACTGCCAGGCCCAGTGTCCGGTGAACACTCGCCCGGCAGGAAAACAGACTGACGATCCTGGCCCAAAACGCGCAATGCGCGGAACTATCTACATTTTTTAGATCCATGGTATGCTTCTCCTTGATGGTGACAGATGAAAAATTCTGACCTGGGTCGTTTGGGACGAAACCGCTCGTCCCGGCCAGGTGGGGCATTCGCAGATGAATTCAAAGAAAGCGCCTTTTAATGCCGTGCCCCTGTCGTTCAACCGGCTGGCCGCGCGCAAACACGGATTGGAAGGCTGGAGAGACATGACAAAATGCAGGCTCTTAGTGGTTCTGCGGTTCGCTGATCTGAGGTCATGAGCATAGCTGATTGGAGGATTTGTAATCTACGACTATCAACCCATTCACTGGCACTTAAGTCCTGATTGGGTTACGAACACGTGAAACACCGCCCGGCCGGCATCGCTCCACCCGCTGCTATGTCGCCGCCAGCGGGGACTACGTAAGGCGGGCCTTGTGGGCACGATACCATGCCCCAGAAACCCGCGAGAAAGTGATCTTTATATCAATGACGGGCTGCGCCGGGTCGCGGGCCGATCTGCTCGAAGGGGATCCGCTTGAAGCCGGGCAGCTCGCGGTAGACGACCGAGTCGTCCCTCAGTTGGAAGTTGAGCTTCGCCGCGTCGACAAACCCCGGATCCTTCTGCGTGTGCAGATTCTCCCCGAACTCCGTCTGCGCATGTTTGCCCACGAGGCGCACGGTCTCCTCATGTTTCACGAGGACGTTGCGATCGAACACGTTTCGCATCGGCCGCATGCCGACGTAGGTTTTGCCGTCGGGCAGCAGCTCGAGCCAGTTCTTGAGCAGCGGATAACGCTCGCTGTAGGGCGGCTGCCGGATGTCCACGGCGCGCGTGAGCCGCTTGGTGTAGATGCCCTTCTCGCCGAAATAATACGGGATGCTGTCCTGCCCGAAGTCATACCACATCGACTTCAACTGATAGGCCGGGCCGTAGCCTTCGATGAAGATGTTGTTCCGGACGACGATATCATGCCCGCCGTTGCTGTAGACCGTGCCGAAGGAG
>JALHNN010000520.1 GCA_022843505.1 Sulfuritalea sp. | reverse complement strand
GGCTCCTGGTTGAAAGCCTTCATGACATGGCCGGTTTCGGAACCGTCCTTGTCGAGCTTCATCAGGTTATGCGGGCAGATGTACATGCAGGCAGTCTTGTCCTGCCCCTTGCAGCCGTCGCACTTCTCGGTACGAACAAAGGTTGGCATTTGTCTTCTACTCCTTGGTTACGGTGTGTTGATCATGGAATGCGTGGGGATCGTTACATCTTCAACGGGCCGAATGTCCCGACAGCTTGACTTCGACCTTCTCATGTTCGGCCAGGCTGCCGTAATACTTGCGCAGCACTTCCAGCACTTCCGGCCGGGAAAACTCGGCGGGGACGTCGCCGCCTTCGGACAACATCTTGCGCAGCTTGGTGCCGGACAAGAGCAGACGGTCCGCTTCCCCGTGCGGGCAGGTGCGCGCCGACGCCATGCCGCCGCACTTGTAGCACCAGAAGGTCCAGTCGATCTTCAGCGCCTGGGTCTCCAGAGAGCCCCTGGGCAGCTCGTCGAAAATGTGGTGGGCGTCGAAGGGGCCGTAGTAGCTGCCGACCCCGGCGTGGTCGCGACCGACGATCAGGTGCGAGCAACCGTAGTTCTGGCGGAACAGCGCGTGCAGCAGGGCCTCGCGCGGGCCGGCGTAACGCATGTCCAGCGGGTAGCCGGCCTGGATCACGGTCTTCTTGACGAAGTAGTTTTCGATCAGGGTGCCGATCGCCTCGGAGCGTACGTCGGCGGGAATGTCGCCCGGCTTGAGGTTGCCGAGCAGCGAATGGATCAGCACGCCGTCGCAGGTTTCGATCGCCACCTTGGCCAGGTACTCGTGCGAGCGGTGCATCGGGTTGCGCGTCTGGAAGGCGGCGACCTTGCTCCAGCCGTAGGATTCGAACAGCGCCCGGGTCTCCTTCGGGCTCATCAGCAGTTCGCCGTAGGTCTCGGGGAAGCCGCCCAGCGACAGCACCTTGACCGGGCCGGCGAGGTTGATGTCGCCCTGTTCCATGACCATCTTGACGCCGGGATGCTCCAGGTCGGTGGTCTTGAACACCGTGGCGCACTCGTGGGCCTTGTCGATCGCGTACTTCTCGGTGACCTTCATCGTGGCCAGGATCGAACCGTCGTCGGGATCGATCAGCGCCACGTCGCCGGCGACCTTGATCCCCTCGGCGGTGGCCTTGTCGGTGGACAGCGTGATCGGGATCGGCCAGAACAGGCCCGAGGCCATCTTCATGCCGTCGCAAACGCCCTGCCAGTCGGCGTGGGTCATGAAACCGTCGAGCGGCGTAAAGCCGCCCTGACCCATCATGACGATGTCACCTTTTTCGCGGGAGCTGACCTTGACCTTTGGCAGGGATGCGGCGCGGGCCAGTTCGGCCTTGAGTGCGTCGCCCTCGAGCAACAGGGGTCGCAAACTGCCGCCACCGTGCGGATTGACCAAAGCCATGCCGAGCCTCCTCCGAGTATGGTTTTTCGTGAAGGCCGAAGGTTAACAAATCCCCCGTGGCCACCGATGCGATTATTTCTATTTGGGGATAAGCGATTGTTTATCCTCCGGGCGAAAAGTCCTTATACCTCGCTCTGGTAAGATTCGCCAAGCATCGCCTGGACACCTTCCGCCCCCTATGAAAACCGTGATTCTCGCCGGTGGACTCGGTACCCGATTGGCCGAGGAAACGGTACTCCGTCCCAAGCCGATGGTCGAGATCGGCGGCAAGCCCATCCTCTGGCACATTATGAAAGGCTATGCCCATTTCGGCCTGACCGACTTCGTCATCTGTCTCGGCTACAAGGGCTACATGGTCAAGGAGTACTTCGCCAATTTGGCGCTGCACACCTCCGACGTGACCATCGACTTGGCGAAGAATCGCGTTGACCTGCACCAGAACTCCTCCGAACCCTGGAACATCACCCTCGTCGATACCGGCGAGCAGACCCAGACCGGGGGCCGGCTGCGGCGGATCCGCCGCCATCTGGGCGATGAGACCTTCTGCATGACCTATGGCGACGGCCTGGCGGACGTGGATATCCGCCAACTGGTTGACTTCCACCGCGCCGAGGGCTGCCTGGCAACGGTGACGGCGGTGCGGCCGCCCGGCCGCTTCGGCCGCCTCGACCTCGACGGCCATCGCGCCCGCGGCTTCCAGGAAAAACCCCGCGGCGACGGCGACTGGATCAATGGCGGATTCTTCGTCCTCGAACCGGCCGCCCTCGATCGCATTGGCGGCGACGACACGCTGTGGGAAAAGGAGCCGATGCAGGACCTCGCCGCATCGGGCCAATTGGCGGCCTTCCGTCACCACGGCTTCTGGCAGCCCATGGACACCCTGCGCGACAAGAGCCTGCTGGAAAATCTCTGGACCGGCGGACGCGCGCCCTGGAAGCTGTGGTGACGGCGGTCGGGGGCGATTTCTGGCGCGGCCGTCGCGTCTTCCTGACCGGCCATACCGGCTTCAAGGGCGCTTGGCTCGGTCTCTGGCTGCAGAAAGTCGGCGCCCGGGTCACGGCGTTTTCGCTGGCGCCGCCGACGCAGCCCAACCTGTTCGAACTTGCGCGCGTAGCCGAGGGCTTGGATGGGCGGCAGGGCGACATACGCGATTTCGCCGCGCTGGCGGCGGCCCTGAGCGAGAGCCAGGCCAGCGTGGTGTTTCATCTCGCGGCGCAAGCCACCGTGGCCGAGGGCTACCGCGCGCCACGCGACACCTATGCCACCAACCTCAACGGCACGCTGAACCTGCTCGACGCCATCCGCGACTGCCGCAGCGTGGAGGCCGCCGTCATCGTCACCAGCGACAAATGCTATGCGCCGTCTGCGAACGACGCGG
>JALHNN010000519.1 GCA_022843505.1 Sulfuritalea sp. | reverse complement strand
CGGACTTCAAGCAGTGCCTGGTCGATAACCCGGACGTTTCGCTGTTCATCATGCGCAACCTGACCAAGCGCCTGCGCATGGCCGACCGCAACATCGAAAGCCTGGCGCTGCTCGACGTCTACGGCCGCGTGGCGCGCCTGCTGCTGGAGTCCGCGGAAGACGTCAACGGGCGCAAGGTGGTGACGCAAAAGATCACCAAGCAGGACATCGGCAAGATGATCGGCGCCTCGCGCGAGATGGTCAGCCGGGTCATGCGCGACCTTGCGGCGCAAGGCCTGATCGAGGAACGCGACGGCCAGTTGATCCTGCTCGACCCGGAGGCGTTCCGGCGTCACGGCGACATGGATGCGGCGAACTGAGTCCGACCGCGCTGACGCTGGCGGATTTCGACTATCCCCTGCCGCCTGAACTGATTGCCCAGGCCCCGCTGTCGCGACGCACCGCCAGCCGTCTGCTGGAGTTGGAGGGCGCGCGCCTTGCCGACCTGGGTTTCGCCGATCTTCCCGGACTCTTGCGTCCGGGCGACCTGCTGGTGCTGAACGACAGCCGCGTGCTGCACGCGCGCCTGCTGGGGCACAAGGACAGCGGCGGCCAGGTCGAAGTGTTGGTGGAAAGGCTGCTCGGGGACGATGAAACGATCGCCCAGGTGCGCGCCAGCAAGTCGCCCAGGCCAGGTTCGCGGCTGCATCTCGAGGGCGCGGTCGATGTCGAGGTCGTCGGCCGCGAGGGCGAGTTCTATCGCCTGCGTTTCTCCGGCGACGCGGCTGGCCTGATCGAGCGCCATGGGCGCCTGCCCTTGCCGCCCTATATCGAACGCCTTCCCGAGGCCGGCGACGAAACGCGCTATCAGACCGTGTTCGCGCGCGAAAGGGGCTCGGTTGCGGCGCCGACGGCGGGCCTGCACTTCGACGCCGACCTGCTGGCGAGACTCCGCGACGCAGGTATCGGCATCGCCTACGTCACCCTGCATGTCGGCGCGGGAACCTTCCAGCCGGTGCGTACCGAGAACCTGGCGGAACATCGCATGCACAGCGAGCGCTACGTCATTCCGCAAGCCACGGCCGCGGCCGTGGCCGCCACGCGCGCGGCCGGCGGCCGCGTCGTCGCGGTGGGCACCACCACCCTGCGTACGCTGGAAGGCGCCGCGGTCGAGGGCGAGCTGAAAGTCGGCGCTGGAGAGACGGCGATTTTCATCACCCCGGGCTTTCGCTTCAGGCTGGTCGACCTGCTGATCACCAATTTCCACCTGCCGCGGTCCACGCTCCTGATGCTGGTCTCGGCGTTTGCCGGTGTGGACGAGATACGCCGTGCCTACCGCCATGCGATAGCAGCGCGCTACCGCTTTTTCAGTTACGGAGACGCCATGCTGCTGCACAGGACACCCGGTCCATGAACTTCGAACTGCTGGCGAGCGATGGCGCGGCGCGGCGCGGCGAACTGGCGCTGAAACACGGCAGGGTGCCGACGCCCGCCTTCATGCCGGTGGGGACGTATGGCGCGGTCAAGGCCATGGGCCCGGACGAGGTCGCCGGCCTCGGCGCCTCCATGGTCCTGGGCAACACCTTCCATCTCTGGTTGCGGCCGGGGCTGGAAGTGATTGCGGCCCATGGCGGCCTGCATCGCTTCATGGCCTGGAACGGGCCCATCCTCACCGACTCGGGCGGCTTCCAGGTGTTCTCGCTGGGTGAATTGCGCAAGATCACCGAGGAAGGCGTGCGCTTCGCCTCGCCGATCAATGGCGATCGGCTGTTCCTCACGCCGGAGGAATCGATGCGCATCCAGCATGTGCTGAACTCCGACGTGGTGATGATCTTCGACGAGTGCACGCCGTATCCCGCCGAGCACGCGGCGGCGGCGGCTTCGATGCGCCTCAGCTTGCGCTGGGCGCGCCGTTCGCGCGACGAGCACGACCGGCTGAGTGACGGGAAAACGAGTGCCAACGCCCTGTTCGGCATCGTCCAGGGCGGCATGCACGAAAGCCTGCGCGACGAGTCGCTGGCGGCGCTGGTCGAGATCGGCTTTGACGGCTTTGCCATTGGCGGTCTCTCGGTCGGCGAGCCCAAGGAAGACTTTTCCCGCATCCTGGCGCACACGGCGCCGCGCCTGCCGGCGGGGAAGCCACGCTACCTGATGGGGGTGGGCACGCCCGAGGACCTGGTGTACGCCGTCGGCCAGGGCATGGACATGTTCGATTGCGTGATGCCGACGCGCAATGCCCGCAACGGCTGGTTGTTCACCCGGCATGGTGACATCAAGATCAAGAACGCCCGCTACAAGTCGGACACCGGCCCGCTGGATCCGACCTGTGGCTGCCATACCTGCCGCAATTTCAGCCGCGCCTACCTGCACCACCTGCATCGGACCGGCGAAATCCTCGGCGCGCGCCTGAACACGACGCACAACCTGTTCTACTATCAGACCCTGATGGCGGAAATGCGCGGCTCCATCGAGCTGGGGCGATTCGAAAGGTTCATTTCCGAGTTCCGCGCGGGACGCGCTTCCGGTGTCGGAGCCCCTTCGGACGAACGGGTATAATCCGCCGCTTTCCACGATTCGCAACGGGAGTTTCCAGTGCTGATTTCAAACGCTTACGCTCAGGCGGCCGGCGCCGCCGCGGACCCGACGGGCGGCCTGATGGGCATGCTGCCGATTATCCTGATGTTCGTCGTGCTCTGGTTCATCATGATCCGCCCGCAGATGAAGAAGGCCAAGGAACACCAGAAGATGGTCGGTGAATTGGCCAAGGGCGACGAGATCGTCACCCAGGGCGGCATGACCGGGCGCATTGCCAAGGTCGGCGAGAAC
>JALHNN010000518.1 GCA_022843505.1 Sulfuritalea sp. | reverse complement strand
TGCGGATTGGGATTCGCGTACTTTGCGTCCTCAAGCTCGAAAGTCACCTCTGCGTACAAATCACGGTAGATGCTCGGTTGATCTGAGTTTCTTCCGTCAGTCGCGTACGCAATCATTAGCGATTGGAGCTCCATCACTTTTGCCCCAAGTTCAATCGCTCTCTTGCTATCCACGGGCTGTGCTCCCGACCTCTAATGATTGAACTTAACGGCGCTGTCAGTCGTCCGCATGAACGAGTGGTTCGGCACTATCCGGAATATTGATGTTTGTGGCGCGATAAAGCGCCGATCGAGAGATGGGGATGCCATGCACCCGCTCATTCTTCAGACTATTGAAGAAGCTCTCTGTCGGCGCGTTGTCCCAGCAATTCCCCTTGCGGCTCATCGAGCAGACCATCCCATACTCTTCCAGCCGCGCCTGAAAGGCGTGGCTTGCATACTGGCTTCCCCGGTCGGAGTGATGGATCAAGCCCGGCGCCGGCTTCTTGCGGAACCACGCCATGGTCAGCGCGTCAATGACGATGTCCGCCGTCATCCGTGGCTTGATCGACCAGCCGACGACTTCTATGTTGAACAGATCGAGGACCACGGCCAGATACAGCCAGCCCTCATCCGTCCAGATGTAGGTCATGTCGGCGCTCCATGCCTGATTCGGTTTCGCAGGGGTGAAGTCCCGGTCAAGCAGGTTCGGCGCCACCGGCAGCGCATGCTTCGAGTCGGTCGTCGCCTTGAAACGCCGCTTGTGCCGTGCCCGGATGCCGTTCTCCCTCATCAACCGCTTGACGCGTTCCTTGCTGGCCGGGAATCCTCTGTCGCGCAGTTCGCGCACCATGCGCGGCGAGCCGTAGGCGCTCTTCAGTTCGGTGTGGATGGCCTGAATCAGGGCCAGCATCTGCGCATCTGTCAGCCGCTTGCGATTCGGGCGACCTCCGCGTTTCCATGCGTGGTACCCGCTGATGCTGACTTCCAGCACGGCACAGGATTCCGTCAATCCATACGTCCGTCGATGCTCGTCGATCCAGGCATACTTCACAGCACATCCCTTGCGAAGTATGCCGTCGCTTTTTTTAGGATTTCGTTCTCCCGCTTGAGTCGGATGTTCTCTGCCCGCACCCGGGAGAGTTCCATCTGCTCTGGCGTCACGACCTTGCTGCCTGGCCCATTCAGCTTGCCGGCCGCCGCCGCTTTTACCCAGTTCCGCAGCGTTTGCTCGATCAGGCCCAGTTCCTGCGCCACGGCTCCTATGCTCTGGCCTGCCTTCACTCGTTTCACCGACAATTCCTTGAACTCGGCGGTGTATTCCTGCTTCGGTATCTTCTTCAACTTCGCTTCTCCTTCCAAATTACCGGGGCGTTATACCCCATCTCTTGGAAGACGAAATTCCGGGGGAAGCTCAGCAAGCGAGGTGATTCTTATCTGCGAATGTTATTGGTCCACGGTGCGCGTTCGGTAATTCGCGCTGCCAAGTTGAAGAATGACCGACTGAGCCAATGGGTGATGCGGATAGCAAGCACACGGCATCAGAATATTGCCGCAGTGGCGCTGGCAAACAAGACGGCCCGCATTGCTTGGGCAATGATGGCAAAAGGGACAGATTACGAACCCAACTTGGTCGCCACTTGAGAACTTGTGTTGAGAAAGATGTACCGCGTGAATAGCTAACCAGCAGGAGACTACCAACCACGATTGCCAAACAAACCACTTGATGGCCAACAGGTCGAACCGGCGCTGGTAAAACCCGAGCGTGAGCGAGGCAGAATAGCCCGATAAACCGATAGGGAACTGGCGCGCGAATAGCCCATCAGGGTCCAACTTCTTGAACAGATGCCGCAGTTAGAGACCGGATATACGTGAGCAGTCGTACCTCAAAAGCCGAAAGGTGGATTGTTGTTGGCAAACCAGGAGGAGTCCATATACGCTCGCGCGGTAACCACGACAGCGCCGCTTGCGCCTACTTCATAGGCATGGGTGCGGTGGCGGCTGCACCTTCCTGTCGGCGCATCATCTGCATCATGTCTAAGCGCTTTTCCATTTGCTGCATGCGGCCGGACGCATCGTCGGGCCCGGCGCCGCCACCCATCTTGCCACCGTGCATTGCCGCCATGCCGCCCTTGCCCGCCATTCCGCCCTCCATCATCCCGGCCTTCATCTCGTGCGCCATTTTCATGTTTTCCATCATGCTCTGCATGTGCTCGGCCATGGCCTTGTGTCGAGCTTCGTCGGTTTTCGCCTTCGCGATGCGATCGAGCTGTGCCGACATTCTCTGGACGTTGTCTTGCATTGTTTTGACCTGGGGCGCCAGTGGGACGGGCGCGCTATTCGCGCCTACCACCTTCTCCGGGTGATGAGCGACATCGGCGAAAACAGGTACTGAAAACATGAGCGCGGTCACAATGGCTGTTATGGCAAACTTATCCATGGTGGTTCTCCTTGGCGATGGCTTTCTCCCGTCCTCTGGCAAAGGACAAATGGAATTTGAACAGAATGCGTTGAAAACGCCTTGCTGGTCGGTGCGTTGCCGAACATTTGGCACGACTAGGTGGGGATCCCACTAATGTTTCGGGCAGTTGATGATTTAGCCGTATTCGTCCGACTATAGAGCCGAACGCGGTGGCGAGGCTTGTTCGGTTCAGGCAGCAAGACCTTGCGCGGATAGCTGCAAAAAGGCTTGCCATCATCATAACGCGATTGTTGGCACTGAGAGCGCGTTCGTCGAACAGGAGAACTGTCATTGGCCTTCGGAACCACCGTGTCGCCTTACGCTATTCCATCAGCGTACCGTCAAGGCAGGGCAACGATCCGATTCT
>JALHNN010000517.1 GCA_022843505.1 Sulfuritalea sp. | reverse complement strand
GGCGACCCCTAGTATGCGCGTCATCGAATACATCGTGGTCACCCGGTCCCGCGGCACCCTGCCCGGCCCGCGGCGATCGCGGCGAATGGAGGACCCATCATGCAGGAGCTTGGCCGACTCGAAGACCTCCCCGAAGACTATCGCGCCGCGCTGACCGCGCAGAACCTGGTGCCGCTGTGGCCCAGCCTGCGCGCCGTGCTGCCGCCGGGCAAGCCGACAATCAAGACCCGGCCGACCGTCTGGCCCTACCAGCCGATGCGCCCGCTGCTGATGAAATCCGGCGAACTGACGCCGATGGAAAAGGCCGAGCGGCGCGTGCTGGTGATGGCCAATCCCGGCCACAGCCTGGAGAAGATGCAAGCCAGTTCGACCATCTACCTCGGCATGCAACTGCTGTTGCCCGGCGAATGGGCGCCAGCCCACCGCCATACCCCGAACGCGGTGCGCATGATCGTCGAAGGTGAAGGCGCCTACACCACGATCGACGGCGAGAAGTGCCCGATGCACCGCGGCGACCTGATTCTGACGCCAACAGGGATGTGGCACGAGCACGGCCATGACGGCAAGGCACCGGTGGTCTGGCTCGACGTGCTTGACCTGCCCATCGTCTATTACTGCGAGGCCTCCTACGTCACCGAGGGCAAGGCCCAGACAGTTGACGCCGAAGCGATCGACCGCGCCTACCAGCGGGGCGGCGTGGTGCCGGCGCCGATGTTCCAGCGCAGCGGCAAGACCTTCCCCATGCTGCGCTATCCCTGGGCCGACGTGCGCAAGGCGCTGGAGGCCATCGCCACGACCCAGCCCGAAGTCGAAGCGGTGCAGGTGGCCTATGTCAATCCCGAGAACGGCCACGACTGCCAGCGCATCCTCGGCTACTCGGCTTTGATGCTGCGCCCCGGCGAGACAGTGAAATTCCCTGCGCGTTCCACGGCGATGGTGTTCCATCAGGTCGAAGGCGGCACCGAAGTCGCCGCCGCTGGCCACCAGTTCCGCCTCGCCGATGCCGACACCTGCTGCATCCCCGGCTACGAGCGGATCAACTTGAAGAACCTGTCCGCCGACACGCCGTCCTTCGTCTTCACCGCCGACGATGCCCCGCTGCAGAAGAAGCTCGGCGTATACGAAGTCCGCAGCCGAGAGAACACACCATGAATAACTACGTCTTTCCGCCCGCCGCCGTACCCTCGCTGCCCATTGTCGGCAGCGACAAGCGTTTTGCCGTCAATCGCATCTTCTGCGTCGGCCGCAATTACCACGCCCACGCTGTCGAAATGGGACGCCCGGTGGACAAGGCGACGATGAAGCCCTTCTATTTCACCAAGACGCCCTCCACACTGGTCGAGTCGGGTGCCACGGTGCCCTACCCCTGCGGTACTATCAATTACCACAACGAGATGGAACTGGTGGTCGCCATCGGCGCCGAGGGTTTCCGCCTCGCCGAAAGTGACGCTGCTCGCATGGTCTGGGGATACGCCGCCGGACTCGACATGACGCGCCGCGACCTGCAGCTGGTCGCCCGCGACCAGGGCCGCCCCTGGGACCTGGGCAAGGATTTCGAGAAGTCGGCGATCTGCACGGCGATCGTGCCGGTCGGCGAGCTGGGCATCCTCGACAAGGGCAACATCAACCTGACGGTCAATGGCGCGACCAAGCAGAACGCCGACCTCTCGCAACTGATCTGGAACATCCCGGAGCTGCTGGCCGATCTGTCGCAGTTCTACCACCTGCAGCCCGGCGACCTGATCTACACCGGCACTCCGGAGGGCGTCGGCCCGGTCAAGCCTGGCGACTGCATCAACGGCCACATCGCCGGCGTCGGCGACGTCGCCCTGACCGTCGGCGAACCGGAATGAATACACGAACAAGAGGAGAAACAGCATGAGCCAGCAGCTTCCCGTACTCGTCGCCGGCGGCGGCATCGGCGGCCTTGCCGCGGCACTCGCCCTGGTGCGCCAGGGCTTCCAGGTGGTCGTGCTCGAGCAGGCGGCCCACATCGGCGAAATCGGCGCCGGCATCCAGCTCGGCCCCAACGCCTTCCACGCCTTCGACGCCCTCGGCGTCGGCGACAAGACGCGCAACCGCGCGGTGTTCACCGACTACATGGTGATGCACGACGCGATCGACGAATACCAGGTCGGCAGGATTCCGACCAACGAGAATTTCCGCAAGCGCTTCGGCAACCCCTATGCCGTGATCCACCGCCAGGATATCCACAACTCCCTGCTCGAGGGCGCCACCGAGACCGGCAAGGTCGAGTTCTTCACCAACTCGCGCGTGGAGAGCATCGAGCAGACCGCCGACAGCGTCACCGTCACTTGCGGCAACGGCAGGATCTTCAGCGGCCAGGCGCTGATCGGCGCCGACGGCGTGCGCTCGGTGGTGCGGGCCCAGTACGTCAATGACCCGCCGCGCGTCACCGGCCATGTCGTCTACCGCGCCGTGGTGGACGAAAAGGAATTCCCGGACAACCTGAAATGGAATGCCGCCAGCATCTGGGTCGGGCCCAACTGCCACCTGGTGCATTACCCGCTGCGCGGCGGCAAGGAATACAACGTCGTCGTCACCTTCCACAGCCGGCAGAAGGAGGAGTGGGGCGTCACGGACGGCAGCGCCGAGGAAGTGCAGAGCTATTTCCAGGACATCTGCCCCAAGGCGCGCCAGCTGATCATGCTGCCCAAGAGCTGGAAGCGCTGGGCCACGGCCGACCGGGAGCCGATCGGTCAATGGACCTACGGCCGCGCCACGCTGCTGGGCGACGCCGCCCACCCCACCACGCAGTACATGGCCCAGGGCGCCTGCATGGCCCTCGAGG
>JALHNN010000516.1 GCA_022843505.1 Sulfuritalea sp. | reverse complement strand
TAGTAGAATTCGAGGTCGAAAAGAAATAAGTACAGACCCGAATGACCCTCCCCAGCAAAGTACGCATTGTCGAAGTCGGTCCGCGCGACGGCCTGCAGAACGAAAAGAAGCCGGTTCCCACCGAGACCAAGGTCGAACTGATCCATCGCCTCGGCAAGGCCGGCCTCAAGAGCATCGAGGCCACCGCCTTCGTCTCGCCCAAGTGGGTGCCGCAGATGGCGGACAACGCGGAAGTCTTTGCTGCCATCGAAAAGCTGCCCGATGTCGCCTACCCGGTGCTGACGCCCAACATGAAGGGCTTCGAGGCGGCGCTGGCGGCGGGCGCGAAGGAGGTCGCGGTATTCGGCGCGGCGTCCGAAACCTTTTCGCAGAAGAACATCAACTGCTCGATCGCCGAGTCGCTGGAGCGCTTCCGCCCGATCGTCGAAGCGGCGAAGGCGGCGGACGTCAGGGTGCGCGGCTACGTGTCCTGCGTGCTGGGCTGCCCTTACGAAGGCGAGATCCTGCCGCTGGCGGCAGCCGACGTGGCCGTGGCGCTGATCGAGATGGGCTGCTACGAAGTCAGCCTCGGCGACACCATCGGCATCGGCACGCCGGAGCGCACCAAGGACATGATCGAGGCGGTGGCGCGCCGCGTGCCGCTGAAGAAGATCGCCGGCCACTACCACGATACCTATGGCATGGCCATCGCCAACATTTACGCCTCGCTGCAGATGGGCATAGGCATCTTCGACAGTTCCGTCGCCGGCCTCGGCGGCTGCCCCTATGCAGCGGGGGCGTCGGGAAACGTCGCCACCGAGGACGTGGTCTGGCTGCTCAAGGGCCTGGGCATCGATACCGGCATCGACCTCGACGCCCTGGTCGATACCGGCGCCTGGATTTCCAAGAAGCTCAAGCGCGAATCGGCCTCGCGCGTGGCGCGCGCCCTGCTCGCGAAACGCGAAGCCAAGAGCGTCGCCGCGGCGTGATCCTCGGCATAAAGCATGACGACGGCGGCGGCTCTGGCGTCGCTTCACCCTGCATCGATGTCTGCAGGATGGATGGCCAGTTCTGCATCGGCTGCTACCGCCGCCTCGACGAGATCGCCCGCTGGTCGAAGGCGGACGACGACGAGAAGCGGCTGATTCTTGCCGCCGTGGCCGAGCGGCGCGGCGTACTCGATCCTGACCGCGAACGGGGCCGCAACCGCAAGGCCTGATGAAGCTCCCGGATTCGATCCAGGTCATCGAGCGCGGCTGGCTGTCGTCGAACAACGTGCTGCTGTTCGAGGGCGGGTCGGCCACCCTGGTCGACGCCGGCTATGTCGGCCACGCGCCGCAGACCGTGGCATTGGTAAAGTCGGCGCTGGCGGCACGGCGAGGATCGCCCGGCCTCGGCCGGATCATCAACACCCACTCGCATTCCGACCACATCGGCGGCAATGCCGCGCTGCAGGCCGAGTTCGGCTGCCGCATCGTGATTCCCGCCGGCATCGAGCGCATGGTCGCCGAGTGGGATACGGATGCGCTGCTGCTCGACCAGGCGAAACAGCAGGGGGAGCGCTTCGCGCACGACGGGGTAATCGCCGCGGGTGACGAGTTCGAGATGGGCGGCCTGGCCTGGAGGGCGATCGCCGCGCCCGGCCACGACATGGAGGCGCTGGTCTACCACTGCGCCGAGCGCCGCATCCTGATTTCCGGCGACGCGTTGTGGCAGGACGGCTTCGGCATCATCTTCGGCGAGATCATGGGCGCCGCGGATGCCATGCCGGCCACGCGCCGCACCCTGGAAACCATCGCCGGCCTCGACGTCGACATCGTCATTCCCGGTCACGGCGCAGCGTTCGACGACTTCGACGGCGCGCTGGCACGCGCCTTCCGCCGCCTCGATTCCTTCGAGGCCGACCCGACACGCGTCGGCCGCAACGCCGTGCGCGCCTGCTTCACCTTCAACCTGCTCGACCTGCAGCGCCTGCGCGAGGACGAACTGCCGGGCTACCTGAAGAGCGTTCCCTTCTTCCACAGCGTCAACCAGCGCATGCTGGGTTTTTCGGACGACGACTTCGCCTCCTGGCTGCTCGGCGAACTCCTGCGCTCGCGTTCCATCGAACTGCGCGACGGCTGGATCTATCCGACCATCGCGCCGTAGTGCGGGCGCCGACTCCCGGGCTCATCAATACGGCAACGGCCGGATTCCAGCGGCAACGGAAAATCGTCGAGACGCGTCCCCGCAACGCTCCCGCCAATCCGCTATGCTTCCGCCCATGGAAGTAGTGCTCATCAGCGGTCTTTCCGGCTCCGGCAAGAGCATCGCGCTCAACGTGCTCGAGGACTCCGGTTATTACTGCGTGGACAATCTGCCGGCGCCGCTGCTCTCGGATCTCGTCGGCCACCTGCGGCTCGAGGGACATGAACGCGCCGCCGTGGCGGTCGACATGCGCGGTGGTTCGAGCATCGCGGCGCTGCCGCCGCAGCTGCGCAAGCTGGAGTCCGAGGGCATCTCGCCGCGATTCATCTTCCTCGATGCGCGAGACGAGGTGCTGATCCAGCGCTTCTCGGAAACGCGGCGCCGCCATCCGCTCGCCGAGGGTGATCTGACGCTGGAAGAGGCGATCGCCCGGGAACGCGAGGCGCTGGAGATGCTGGCGTCCATGGGACACCACATCGACACCAGCAACCTGCGGCCGAACGCGCTGCGCGCCAGCATCAAGGACTTCGTGGCCCTCGAGGAGGGCAGCGGGATCACCCTGCTGTTCCAGTCCTTCGGCTTCAAGCACGGCATCCCGCTCGACGCCGACCTGGTGTTCGACGTGCGCTGCCTGCCCAATCCCCACTA
>JALHNN010000515.1 GCA_022843505.1 Sulfuritalea sp. | reverse complement strand
GCTGCCGTAGCTTTAGTGTCGTTGGCGGAAACGCCGGCGGAAGGAATCTCCTGCGCGGCGGCGGTCGATTTCGTGCTGGGTTTAGGGGGTGTCATGCTGCGTTACTCTAGCACGACCTCATTTTCGGCCGGAGTTAGCCAAAGGGGATCCCGAGGCAGCCGGTTAGGGTGCTGGTAGGGAATCGCTTCCGGAGGCGGCAGTGAGAACAGGTGCAACGGCATCCGCGTGTCCCAAACCAGTAACCCCTCTCCCCATTTCGCCTTTTTTCGGGCGATATCGGCGGCATATACCTCATCCGCCATCAAGCCGGCCACCTCCAGAAAATGCCGCCTAGCGGTATCCAACAACTGCAGATCGGGAATGAACTTACTGCTCGCGGACTCCGGAGGCGGCAGCAGCAACCGACGAAACATTCTCCCTTCCTCGATCAAGCGTTCGAACATCTGCTCCTCCTGCATACTATCAACTGGGATAAGCCCTGTCGCGGTGACTCGGAAAGCCGCCATGGCATGCGCCTTCCACGTTCCCGCAAACTTGCCTGCCACGAAGATCACCCACACTGGATGCGCCAAGCGGGTATGCAACGGTGACCGGGGGTTTCTCTGCTCCCGGTCCAGCAGCATTCGCGGCACCACAACCGGGCACTGCGGGTGATTGCTCAGTCGCATGATCCGTGCGCCATGCACGTTTACGGCTCCCACGCTCTCAATAAATCCGAATCCCACACATTTTGTGAGATTCGACAGGGTTCTGAGGCGACCGTGATCCACGTATGACCATGGGACAAAATTCACGCCAGGCAGGCTTTTGATGACCACACTGGACGGACCCGTTGCCTCACCGGCGACTGCATTCAGCGCCCCTCTCACCAGTCCGTTAAAGACGGATTGATTCCGGGCTGATGCATACCGCGGCTGCCATTCGCAGACTCCCGATCTCTGGAGCAACTCGCGTGCAAGCCGCTGCAAGCCAATCGTCATCCGGTTTACACTCCGGCTGCCGGTTCCGCGGTTGGAGGCGGCCTGCGTGGCCGTGCGGCGCCGCATAGCCACCACCCGAAGCTCAGGGTCACCTAGATCGAACCTGAGGGCCGCGAAGTCTCCACCCGGTGTGATCCGAGGAGGCTGCGCCGTGTCACCGGGCGTTGAGGACAGCTCGCCCGCGTGGGAGAAGCAGCCCGGCTGGTGCCATTGGCCCGATCCCGGATACCGCCGGGGGTAGAGCTTGTCGGTGAACTTCCCTTTGCGATAACAGACAACGTAGCGCGCGCGGGTGTCACCACAGCCATGACAGGTGATCCTGCGTTCACTATTGCCGGGCTGGCATTCGAATTTCCGCTGTTCCGCGAGGAGCTCCACGCTGACCCGCGGCGCGTCCGTTCCGCTGTCGCTTTCAAACCAGCTGAAGACCGCGTCCCGACATGGGAAATATAAGAGATGCTGGCTCATGGTAGCATCTCCATCTCAGGTTCCGCTGCCAGCGCTGGCGGAAGCGGAGGCGATTGGAGAACGGGAACGGGCAGATCAACCGCAGCTTTCGGCTGCTCAGGGATTTCCTTTGGCTTTGCGACCGGCTCAATTTTTGGGGTCTGGCGGATCCGACTGACGGGCCGGACTGGCTCCGGCGCCTGCCTCGACAATTCCGTGTGCAGCCAGCGCAAGACCGAGGGCCAGTTCGCGCGGACGTGCGCCTGGCCGAGCTCCGCATCCAAAGCCGCCGCGGTTTCCGCCGCGATCCGCGCGAAATCTAATCCGGTCGCCCGTGCCCCTTTGACCGCGAAGGCAGCCTCCTTCGCCGTGGTATACTTTTGATGCACCATAACGCGCGGAAAAATCAGCCGCAGCAACGTGCGGAGCGCTTCTGTGTGATGCTCCAAGTCCGGCTGGTTTTCAGGGCAAGAGTAATCCAGGTCCGCGACCTGCCCCCTGGCTTCGGGAGTCATCTCCTGCTGCAAGCGGGTGCGCAAGGCGACACCCAGGGACCGGAATTCCGGCACTGCAGCCCGGTGCTCGTACAAGGCGTCGTCGACCGAGCGAGGCAGCCGATAAGCCGCAATGGGAAGCACCGACGCCGAGGGGGTAATGTTCGCCGGCTCAAGTGACTTCTCCGTCGGTTCGTGAGGCCGCCCGAAACGGTTCGCGCGGTAATTTATCTTTTCCGCATTCAGCGATTCCACGCCGATCGCTTGCGCCCACTGCTTCCTCCACTCCTGCAAGGTCAGCACCGCCTTGGGTGGGCGGGCGTGCAGGTAGCGGTTCTCCCGCCGGCGCACCTCGGCTTTAGCGGACCGGCGCCGGGGCGTATCCTCGCTGGTTCCGGAGGTCTTGAGCAACGCACTGACCGGGGAAAACCGCACACACAACTCCTGCGGCACACTGGGCAGGCGGCAGACGCCGTCGACCAGAGCCACCTGGTATCCCGCCTTCTTCAAGTTGCGGGCCAGCTGAGCGTTCATGCGGCGCTGGGCCGTCGCCGCGAGCTTCGTGATCCGCTTGAAGTGAGCCGCGCAATGCCGCTTCCGGCCATTTTCCCGGAACGTGGTCACATTGGGGAAAATGACATGCGCATGAAGCTGGGGCTGCCCGTGGCGTCCCGATTTTTCGGGCAAAAAGAACATGGCACTCGTGCCGGTGGGCACGGTCGCGTTCTGGCGATTCTTGCGTAGCCGTCGATCCATGTGCTTGCCGAGCCAGCGAGCCGCCTGGCGCATCGCTGTGAGGCTCGCCTTCAACACAACCTTATCCTCAAGCACCAGGGCCGCGACGCTCACGTCCTTCCCCACTGCCAACGGAATGTCGAATCCAGAGCAGACGTT
>JALHNN010000514.1 GCA_022843505.1 Sulfuritalea sp. | reverse complement strand
CTCGATCTTGGTCTCCCCCTTGGATTCCATGGCCAGCAGAAAGAACCGGATCAAGGCCGGGATATCCTCCATCCTGTCGCGCAGCGGTGGCATGTCGATGTGGAACTGTGAAATGCGGAAGAACAGGTCCTCGCGAAACGTCCCCGCCGCTACCATCGCAGGGAGGTCGCGGTTGGTTACGACCACGATGCGTGTATCGACGCGCCGAAACTGCTCGCCACCCACCGGGCGGATTTCCTTGTCCTCGATCACGTGCAGCAGCTTGGTCTGCATGTGCAGGGGCAGCTCGCCAATTTCGTCGAGAAACAACGTCCCGGTATCCGCCTGTGCAAACAGGCCCTTGCGCGCCTGCGCCGCGCCGGTAAACGCGCCCTTGGTGTGCCCGAAGAGTTCGCTTTCGAGAAGGGTCTCGGGAATGGCGCTGCAATTGACCGGGATGAACGGCGCCCCGGCGCGGGTACTCTGGTCATGGATCGATCGGGCCAGCACACCCTTTCCTGTCCCGCTTTCGCCGGTAATCAAAACCGTGTTGTCGATCGCCGCCACGCGCGTCGCCAACCTTTCCACCGCCATCATCGGCGCGGAACTGAACTTGAACCTGGAATTTTCGCGCTCGCCGCTGACGAACTTGCGCAGGGCGACGTTCTCGGCCTTCAGCCCGAGCAGGGTCTGCACCTGACGCAGGCGGTAGAGCAGTTCCTCGCTGTCCACCGGCTTGACCATGTAATCCATTGCGCCGGCGCGCAGCGCCTCGACCGCCGTCTGCACGGAGGCAAAGGCGGTCACCATGATGAACGCGGTCTGTACTCCGGCGCTCTTCATGTTGCGCACGAGGTCGACCCCGTCCCCGTCCTGCATCCGGATATCGCAGATCGCGAGGTCGACGTCTCCGCGAACCAGCTTGGCAGCCGCATCCTGGACTCCCGAAGCGGTGTCGACCGAATATCCAGCGCGGCGCACAGTCGCGGCCATGATCTGCCGCAGTGCCAACTCGTCGTCGATGATCAGTACGTGCACCCGCCTTCTCCTATCGTTCTTCGGTCTGATCCGGAATCGGCAGCTTGACCCGAATCGAGGCGCCTCGCCCGTAAACGGACTCGGCCACGATCTCGCCGCCGTCTTCCTGCAGCAGGCTGCGGCAGACAGACAAACCCAGTCCGGACCCGCGACCCGGGGGCTTGGTCGTGAAATGCGTATCGAAGACCTTGCCAAGGTGTTCCGATGCGATTCCCGGCCCATTATCCTCGACAGTCAGAAGCACGGAGACCTCGTCACGGCGCGTGCGCACAATAATTTCGGCGGCCCCTTCCTTGCCCTCCAGGGCGTCTGCCGCATTGATCAACAGGTTCATCAGTACCTGCACAATATGGTCGGACACGACGAAGAGGGCCGGCAAATCGGCCGCCAGATCCTGCGACAGGGTCACGCCGCGGAAACGCTTGTCGAAGCTGATGAAGGTACAGGTACTCTTGACCAGTGAATTCAGGTCGATGAATGTAGGCTCCAGCGGGCGCTGCAGGGAGAACTCCCCCAACTGCCGCGATATGGTCATCACCCGGCGCGCCTGGTCGAGTATCAGGTCGATCTGGTCGTCGGCACGGCGTCCGCGATGGCCGCCGCCATCCCGCTGGCTGACCATGTCTTCGGCGAGGCCGACGATGGCGGCCAGCGGATTGTTTATCTCGTGTGCCACCGCCGCCGCCAGCGAGCCCACGGCCGCCATCTTTTCGGTATGGAAGCGCTGCTGCCGACCGAGCTCGAGTTGCGCCTCGCGCGACTTGAGTTCGGCTTCCATCTCATTGACAGCAACCATCAGGTCGCCGAGTTCATCGGCGCGCGTCACCACCAGGGGTTCGCCCCGGTAGCCCCGCACGATCTCTCCGGCGCGCTGCATGACAGCGCCGATATCGCGGGACAGATCGCGGAAAAACAGTCCGCTGATTCCTGCGAGTATTGCCACGCCCAGCGCCATGAGCACGAACAACTCGATGGTCATTCGGTGGAATATCGTGCGGTAGTCGCTGCTGACCCCCTGCTTTTGGGAATGGATCCCGACGGTCAGCCGATCCAGCGTCAGGACCAGTTGATGAAGGGACTCCCGCAACTCGCCTATCAGGGCGTGGGACGGCATGTTCTGCAACCGGGCGCTGAATCGGGTGAGCTTTGCCGCCTCGGTGGCCAGTTCCCCGGTCGGATCGTTGGCCATGTTCAGCCTCGAAACCACGGTATCGAGCTCCAACGCAAGCAACTCGGCGGATCGCTTCAGGTTTTCCGTGTCCGAATGCTCATTCACTTCAAGGATGGCATGGGACACCGAAAAATTCAGTGCGTGCTGGTTTTCCTCGTGCAGATGAATCCGTTCAATCTCGGCCACCGCATTGAACAGCTGCCTCCTTTCCCAACCGATGAACGCCGTGGTCAGGACCAGATAGACGACCAGCCCTGCCAGCACCCGCGATCCGGTCCTGGCAAAGCTTGTGGATCGCAGGCGGACCCGGAGTGAATCCTGCGGCTCGCTGACGTCGGCGTGGTTTTCGCTCTGCAACATTGATCTTGAGGCAGTGACTGAACCAGAGGAAGCGGGTTGGAAGGTAGAATTATCCAAGATGTCTGAAGTTACCGCAATTAAAGCCTGCCAAGGAAAACTCCCGATGCGCCTCAAACGTTTTCTCCGCATTCTCGTTCTGATCACGCTCGCATCCGCGCCGGGCGTCAAGGCATCGACGCTGGAAGCAGCACTCAAGACGCTGGACACGGGTAGTGACGCCAACGCGATTGAGATCGTCCGCAAGCATGCCAGCGACGGCAACGCATTG
>JALHNN010000513.1:983-2819 GCA_022843505.1 Sulfuritalea sp. | reverse complement strand
GTCCTTCAGTTCGGCAAGCGTGACGGCAAATGGCAGATCCTGCAGGAGCGGGTCGGCAGCTGATGGTCCGCGTGCGGCGCCCTCTGACCCTTCTTGGCATGGCCGGCCTGTTGCTGGCCGCAGGCGTCGCCGGCGCGGCAGGAAAGGCGCCCAAGCACCTGAACAAGGCCGGCGGCAACGGCCTTGAAGCGCATTACACCGACTCCGGTCCGGAACCCCTGCTGGCCAAGGTCTTTGACGCCATCGAGGCCAACCGCCTGGACCTGGCCATGCAACAGACCGATGCGCTGATAAAGGCCTACCCGAATTTCCGTCTGGCCCACCTGGTTCGTGGCGATCTGCTGCTTGCCCGTTCGCGTCCGCTGAACAGTTTCGGCCAGGGCGGCGGACCCACCGCCGGCGAGAAGATCGCGGACCTGCGCGATGAAGCCATTGTCCGGCTCAAGGGCTACCGCACCAAGCCTCCGGCAGACTTCGTCCCGCGCTACCTGTTGCAGATGCACCCCGAACAGAAGCACGCCGTGGTGGTTGACACCCAGAAGTCGCGGCTCTACCTGTACCAGAATGACAAGGGTACGCCGCGCTTTGTGGCCGATTACTACATTTCACAAGGCAAGCTGGGCGCCGAAAAGGCGCGCGAAGGCGACAAGAAGACCCCGATCGGTGTCTACCACGTCACATCCAGCCTGCCGCGCCAGAAACTGACCGATTTCTACGGCAGCGGCGCCTTCCCCATCAACTACCCGAACGAGTGGGACAAGCGCCAGGGGCGTAACGGGCACGGCATCTGGCTGCACGGCACGCCCTCGGACACTTTTTCGCGTCCGCCCAAAGCCTCGGACGGTTGCGTGGTTTTGGCCAACCAGGACCTCGACTCGCTGGCAAAAAGCCTGCAGATCGGCCTGACCCCGGTGATCATCAGCAACAGCGTCGAATGGCTTTCGCTCGACGACTGGCAATCCGAGCGCAGCTCGCTGCTGCAAATGATTGAAGAATGGCGCGGCGACTGGGAGAGCCGCAACGTCGACGCCTACGCCCGGCACTACTCGCAAAAATTCAACGCCGACGGCCAGGGCTATCGCGACTGGGTCGAGCACAAGCGCAAAGTCAATGCCGGCAAGACCTGGATCAAGGTCGGGACCGGCAATATCAGCATGTTCCGCAATCCCGGCCGTGAAGAATACGTCGTTGTCACCTTCGAGCAGGACTATCGCTCCAGCAACCTGTCCAACCAGATGAAGAAGCGCCAGTACTGGATCAAGGAAGGCGGCCGCTGGAAGATCCTCTACGAAGGCGCGGCCTGATCGGCCTGATTCCGCTGCCCGTTTCACTTTCCTTCCCGTTCCCGGAGATTCCATGCGTCGTCTGTTTGCATTCGTTTTCACGCTGTTTTTCGCCCTCGCCGCACAGGCCGCCAATCCGCAGTTGGAGGTCCGTACTTCCCAGGGCAGCCTGACCATCGAGTTGTATGCCGACAAGGCGCCAAAGACCGTGGAGAACTTCCTTCAGTACGCGAAAGACGGTTTCTTCGCCGGCACGATATTCCACCGCGTGATTCCGGGATTCATGATCCAGGGCGGCGGCATGACGCCCAGCCTCAAGGAGAAGCCGACCCGCGCACCGATCCAGAACGAAGCCAAGAACGGTTTGCGCAACGACACGGGCACCATCGCCATGGCGCGCACCGGCGACCCGCATTCGGCGAGCGCCCAGTTCTTCATCAACCTGGTCAACAACGACGGCCTCAACTACCCATCGCCGGATGGCTGGGGCTATGCGGTATTCGGCAAGGTCGTGCAAGGCTTCGAGGTCGTCGAAAAGATCGCCAAGGTCCCC
>JALHNN010000513.1:580-973 GCA_022843505.1 Sulfuritalea sp. | reverse complement strand
ACGCCGGCCCCCACCGCAACGTACCCACCACCCCGGTAGTGATCGAATCGATAACGCTGCTGCCGGCAAAGAAATAATTCCACGAGGAACATCACCATGATCAAGCTCACCACCAACCACGGCGTCATCGCCATCGAACTCGACGCCGAGAACGCCCCCAAGAGCGCCGCCAATTTCCTCGCCTATGTCGAGGCCGGCCACTACGACAACACCATCTTCCATCGTGTCATCGACGGCTTCATGATCCAGGGCGGTGGCTTCGAGCCGGGGATGAATCAGAAGCCCGTGCGCGAACCGATCGAGAACGAGGCGAAGAACGGCCTGAGAAACGAGCGCTACACGGTGGCCATGGCCCGCACCTCGGATCCGCATTCCGCCACGGCACAGTTCTTC
>JALHNN010000513.1:0-570 GCA_022843505.1 Sulfuritalea sp. | reverse complement strand
GTCGTCGAGGGTCAGGACGTGGTCGACAAGATCAAGGCCGTCAAGACCGGCAACAAGGGCTTCCACCAGAACGTGCCGCGCGAGGACGTGATCATCGAGCGCGCGGAAAAGGTCTGACGCCGCCGGCGGCCGCCATGCCAGAAATCGGCGGGACCGCCCGTTTTGTTTCCGATCTCCACCTGCGCGCCGAACGACCGGATCTGGTGCGACGCTTTGCCGCCTTCCTCGCCGATACGGTTGCCGCCAATGTCGAGTCTCTGTTCATCCTCGGCGACTTGTTCGAATACTGGATCGGCGATGACGACCTCGCCGACCCCTTCAATGCCGATGTCTGCAATCTCCTGCGCAGCGCCGCCGACATGGGCACCAGCCTGTATTTCATCGCCGGCAATCGTGATTTCCTGATCGGCCCGCGATTCGCCGCCGCCGCGCGCATGATGCTGCTCGACGATGCGGTGAAAGTCGGCGCCCACGGCACGGCGACCCTGCTGCTGCACGGCGACACGGTGTGCACCGACGACCTTCCGTACCAGGAGTTCCGCCGCATGGTGCGCACCACGGAGTGGCAGC
>JALHNN010000512.1 GCA_022843505.1 Sulfuritalea sp. | reverse complement strand
ACGGAGACAGGATTGTCAACGAACCAGGATCGAGGTTAAGGCACAAGGATGGCCATCTCTACTTGGACTGGCCCGCAGGGGGCGAGGATATCGCCGCGATCATCAATCAAGAAAAAATGCCCGGACTGCCGAGAACACCGAACAGCATTCTCGACATGCTGGCCGAGCGCAAATTGGCTGAATTCAAAGTGGGGCAGCCCGATGGCAACCGCTACTGGTTGATCGCTCCGGCCATCCTCGCGGAAAAAATTCCCAACATTCAACTGAAGGCGATACGGCTCAACAATTCTGGCGCACTGTTGGATTCACTGCCTGCCTCGGTAGCTGGAAGGCTGGTTGGTAACGACGACCCGCCCACCAAGTCGTTGAGTAACGCATCGGTTGTCGCGCCGACAAAACCTGCAGAGCCGACCGTCGAAGTGGTTCCAGCCGCCATCGTCACTTCATCCACACCGGCTGCACCGCCCGCTGATCAACCGCCAGATCGGCTGGATGGCCCGGTTGGCGAAGCGCTCAAAGCACTGGTGGAGGATATCGAGCACAGCCGCAAGGACGGCAGCAAGCTCACTCATGTCGATTCGGAAGGAATCCTGTGTCTGAAGTGGCCGGATGCGTTCAAGGGGTACGGACTCGAGAACAAGACGATCCTCGACGAACTGGGGCGAAGAAACTGGCTGGTGGTCGATCCCATGGCACCATTCAGAAAAGTCGCCGAGCTTCAGGTCGGTATTGGAGCCCCTTGGAAGATCCTCCGCCTCCAGCCGGTCGTAGCGGCAATGATGGACATCAATAGAGCAAAGAGTACGTCCAAAAAAGCTTCGAAACCGGTGCCCAAGTCAGAATCCAAACCTGTAGCGAAAGTCGAAACGACGGAAAAGGAAGCGACTGAACCTTTACAGCCGGTAACTCCTCCCGTCCTCCCGATGGTTTCCTCGAAGGAGGAGGGTGCCGTAGAAAAAATGGTTGCCCGCCAACGTGCGCTGCTTGAGGATGTCGTGGGCGTGCTTCGTCGAGCGGTGACCGATGGCACGCTGGCCGCCGATCACGAAAACGGCTATCTGTTGATCAATGTCCGAGATGCCGAGGCGGTGCTGAAAGCCGGCGTTAAGGCGTCGCGTTCGCAAATTTTTGGCTTGAAGGGCATCGATCCTGATCGATTCACGACAGAGGACAGAAAACCGAAGGTTTACTTTCGGATTCGAGCGTAACGGGCGCCCAGGTTTCTGTTCAACTATCAACTACCGCTCGATACAGTTCAGTGGCATTCGGCGTATCGGCAAAGCCGCCGTCCTTGTGTACGTCGCGATACGGCCACCCAAAGCTAGGCAGCGGCCGTTAGGTGCGGATGAGTTTGGGGGCGATTCAAGCCAGAGTTTTGAGTGAGTGGATCCGGCGTAAAGGGCAATCTCTATGCAGTCGAGGCCGTGTCGGCTTACTAGCGGCGCCTGCTTCGCCCCGGCCATGGCAGTTCTCCCGTTAGTTCAGCCAAGCCCCCATCGTCTTCGACACGTGCGCCGAAGCGATTTACCTCCGCCGTTGGCAATTCGTCACTGTCGAACCATAGCAGTGAGATGGTGGTGTCGGTGCGCTGGTAATGCCTTGAAAGTTCCCAGAGATCAAGACCTTGTTCCCAGTTGTCGAACCAGACGTCCTGTGAAACCTCCCCAGTCTCCGTAGCACTATTTCCTGAGGAGCGGATTCGGTGAGCCACGGAGCCCGCTGGAATCGCCGACCTGGGAGGTATCCATGCTCCTGCTTGCCGCAACGCCGTGGAGCGTGCGGCATACCGCACTGCTCCGCGCTCCATGGTGACGAATGCGCAAGGCATATCGCTGAGACTGGCGAACCTTGACGCCGCTGCTGGGAATGATGTGCCGAACATATCGGCCATGTGTTGGATAAGCTCGGGGGAGGGCTCTTCTTTGGGCGCAGCGGACAGCCACTGCTGATATGGCATCAGCAGTTCAGCGGCAAACGTATCGCAGGCGATCTCATTCGGATGTCGTTTTGCATAGGACCACGAAGGTACTTCCTCGTGACTTGAGTCCAAGCCGAGCACGATATGCGCTATTTCGTGGCAGACAGTGAAGCGCTGGCGCTCGTCAGTTTCTATGGAGTTCACTGTGATGATGTGCTTACCGTTTGGTTTGGTAACCGTATAGCCAGACTCCCCTTCGCCAAGCTCATCCTTCTTGACCTTGGCGTTAGCTGCTGTCACATAGGGGGACAAGTCTTCCCGGATGTTCGAAACATCGACATTCGCAACAAACGCTCGTGCTTTCTGTCTGACATCCGCCTCGTCCATGTTCAGTCGTCCTCGTCCTCGAAGGCTTTTTTGATTCGAGCGATCAGCGTCGCGGGGTCAGGCCTCGCATTTCCCCGATGCCTAACTCCAGCTGCGGCCGAAAAAATATCGATGCTGATTGACGGATCTTGTAGCACGAATTCAACAAGGTTTGGATCAGCGTCAGCATGGTCAACCAGCCACATCAAAAGCGCTGCATCTCTTTCTCCTGGTTTGAGAACCCTCAACAGCTTCTCAACCAAGTCTTGGGATGGGTTTGTCTTCTCGCCGGTCTCAAGACGGTGGACATAAGCATGATCAACTGACGACAGCTGACCAATTTCACGCAGGGAAAGGGTTCTGCGTTCGCGTAGCGTCTTGAGGGCGACGCCTAGGCCTGTTTGCGGCATGAGTTCTGATCCTTGCGAATACGGGGGAGGGCCAAGCCCTCTGCTACCTCTCCGCATCTGGTTGATGTTCAAAGGCGCGCCGCATGCTAGTTGCACGGGTGCCCGTGTTCTGATACATTGTTGTCTAGTCAGACAAC
>JALHNN010000511.1 GCA_022843505.1 Sulfuritalea sp. | reverse complement strand
GCGACCATTGCCGCGCCCTCAAGGCCCGGATCACCGCCCGCCTCGCCCGCCTGCCGGGAATCACGCTGCGCCCGCTGGCCGACGACGCCGGCGATTTCGGCTTCGAGATTTATTTCTATGCCCGCACCGCCGAGGCCGCGGCGGCCTTCCGCGCCAAACTCGACGCCCGCAACGTCTGGTGCCAGCAGCGCACCGGCACCTACCCGCAATACCGGCGCGAGTATGTGCAGACCGGCCTTGCGGCAAACCCCGCCCTTTCGCCCTTCCGGGAAATGACCCCCTGGCCGGCGCCGGGTTATCGGGCGGAGGATTTCCCGCGCACCGAGGACCTGACCGTCCGCTTTGTCGCCCTGCCACTCGGCTGGCGTTACACGGTGGACGACGCGGACCATATCGCTGCGAGCGTCGAGGCGGTCCACGCCGAGGTGTGCCCGGGGGAGAAATCACTTTCAGTCGCCTCATTGGTGGGAGGGGCTTTACGCCCCGACTCAGGACATTCGCAGCCGCAACAGTCGGGGTATAAAACCCCTCCCACCGTCACTTCGCCAGCCGCGACGCCACCTGCCGCACCGCGGCCACCACTTTCGCGAGATAGGATTCCATCATCGCCTCATTGACGGTGAGTTTCACTCCGTCCTGCAGGATGGCCTCGGCCACCGGGCAGCTCACGGCCCGGTAGTTCATCTTCGTGAGGCCAAGTTCACGGGCCGGCCAGCGGCCGCCGAAGAAATTGTGATTCTGGAAGACCGGGTATTGGTAAACGGGGCGAGGGATGTAGCCCGGCGTGCAGGCCACGCCCTCGGCCTTGAGCGCCGCGGCGAACTCGTCGCGGGACGCCTTGAACCGGCCCGGCTCGAGCCGGAGCAGGTAGAACCAGTAGCTGTGCGTGTCGCCGGGGCGCACCGCGGGCAGTAGCAATCCGGGCGTGCCGGCGAGCCCGGCCGTGAGATGCTGGCCGGCCCGCACGCGGTCGGCGGTGATTTCCGCCAGCTTCGTGAGCTGCGCCGTCGCGACCGCCGCCTGCGGCTCGCTGATTCGGTAGTTGGGCGCCAGCTCCTCGGGGTCGCGGCCGCCGGCGACCCGGTCGTAATACTTGTCGCCCCACTTCGAGAGCCCGGTGCCCAGCCGCACATCGTTCGTGGCCACGATGCCACCGTCGCCACAGCTCACGTGCTTGAATTCGTTGAACGAGTAGCAGGCGATGTCGCCCTGCAGGCCGACCGGCTGGCCCTGCCAGCGCGCGCCCCACGCCTGGGCACAGTCCTCGATGAGCACGACCTTGTGCTCCTTCGCCAGCGCCACCAGTGCGGCCATGTCGCACGGGTTGCCCGCGAGGTGCACGGCCATGATGACACGCGTTTTCGGGGTGATCCGCCGGCGCACGTCGGCCGGGTCGAGGTTGTAGGTGTGCGGGTCGAGGTCGGCGAACACCGGCACGCCCTGCTGGTAAAGGATGCCGATCACCGAACCCATGTCGGTGATGGCGGGCACGATCACCTCGTCGCCCGGCTGCAGCCGCAGCGCCGCCACCGCAACGTGCAGCGCCGCCGAACCCGACGAACAGGGGAAGGCATGGGTCAGCGCGTAATGCTTTCTAAATTCGGCAAGCAAGGCCTCCGTCTGCGGCCCTTTCCAGTAGAAGAGCGAAGACTGGCTGACCATCGCCGTCAGCCGGGCCAGCTCGGCCGCCCCCCAGCGGCGCGGGAGCGGCAGCGGCTCGTCGACGATGGGCGACGCGCTCATCGGGCGAGGAAGCGATCGAGGTTGTCCGCGGCAATGGCCGCCCGCTTGCCGGCGGCGGTCTCCGCCGTGTCGAGCTTCGCGCGGGCCGCGGCGGTCACGAGGAACGGCGTCTGCGACGCAAACGCCAGCTGCCGCGCCGGCACCTTGGCCAGCAGGTGCGGGATCGTATCGTGCCACTCGGCGAAGGAAAGGTCGGCCAGCAGCGGCGGATGCCTCGGCAGCAGCGGCAGGATCTCGCTGCGCAGCAGGCCGCTGGCGAGCACCGGCAGCTCCGGGTGCCGCTTTAGGAATTCTCCCAGCTCGGCCGGCGGCACGGGCTTGAGGTTCATCGGGTGGAACTCGTGGCGCTCGTCGATCAGGCGCACCTGCACGATGAGCCGCAGGCGGCGGCGGCGCAACTCGGCGGTGAATTCCTGCAGCGCGGGCGCGTTGAGCCGGTAGTTGTGATAACGCGGCAGCAGCCGCGCGGCGCGCACGCGCGGGTCGGCCGCGCAGGTGGCAAGCTCGTCGCGCCAGTGGGCGAGGGCCGGGTTGACGACCGGCACGGGCTCGAGCCCGGCCACGCCTTCCGTGGCGGCGAGCAGCTGGTAGTTCGCCGGCCCGGGCTCGGGTGCGAACACCGCATCCAGCGGCGATACCAGCGCGCGGCCGATGCCGTGCCGGCGCAGGTGCGCCGCCAGCGACCGCGGCGTGTGGTCCTCGATGAAGGCGAACGGCCACCGGCCGGTCCAGGTGTTGGCGTCGAAATAGTTCATGGCAGCCGGAGGAGTTTGCGCGCGTTGTCCTGCAGGATTTTCCGCTTGGTCCGGGCGTCGAGCTGCGTGCCGGTGATGCGCGCCAGCGCGACGGCGAAGTCGCGGATCGGCACGTCCGAGCCGTAAAGCACCCGTTCCGCCCCGAGCTGCGCCACGGCGTATTCGACCAGCCCCGCCTCGGGCGCGGCGCCGGAGGTGTCCACGACGACGTTCGGGCAGTCCTTCACCGCCAGCACGCCACGCACGCCGCAGCCGGTCAGGTGCGCCATGATGATGCGGACGTCCGGGAAGCGCCGGGCGAGCGTCGCGACATCCTCGGGATCGGTGTGAAAGCTG
>JALHNN010000510.1 GCA_022843505.1 Sulfuritalea sp. | reverse complement strand
CGCTCCCGGTCACGAGATGGCCGACTGGCTGCTTGCCGAAGCAGAATTCGAACGAACCTTTGGTACGCTGCATTGATCCGCGGGTCATCGCGGCGGGACTAAGGGACGGACGCCGGCAGATTGCCGGAACAACCTTTCTGATAGCCGGGTTACGCGGTATCCTTGCGGGAGAGGGGCGCGGGGGCGCCCTCGCATTCTCCTATGGAGCAGGCGATGCCGCCGGCCGTCGTTTCGACCACACTGCATTCCTCTAGGCTGGATCAAGTTTCCGATTCCACCAGCTTGTTCGAGCTTGCCCCCGTCGGCTGCTTTGTTCTGGGGCGCGACGGACGAATCCAATCGAGCAACAGGGAGGGCGCACGCCTTCTGGGCCAGGAACATGCTGCCGTTGCGGGCCTTGGCTTCGGTAGATTCGTCGCCGCGAAGAATGCGACGCGGCTCGATGACTTCTTGCGTGATGTGTTTGGCGGCGCCGCGGCAATGACAAGCGAGCTGGAACTGGCGATAGACGAGCAAACGGCACGAACCCTGTGGATCAAAGCGACGCCCCTACCGGGCCGCCCGGAATGCCTGGCGGTAGCAGTGGATATCTCGCGCCAGAAGCAGGCCGAGCGGGCGCTGCGCGAAACCGAACAGCGCTTCCGCGACGTTGCCAACATTTCCGCCGACTGGATCTGGGAAGTGGATAAGGACGGACGCTACACTTATGCTTCGGAAAGCGTCCGGACGCTGCTCGGCTATGCGCCGGAAGATCTGATCGGGAAGACGGCTTTCGACCTCATGCCGCCCGACGAGGCCGCCCGCGTCGCGCCGATCTTCGGCGCGATCGCCCAGCGCGGCGAGCCTTTCCGCGATCTGGAGAACGTCGTTCTCGATTCGCAGGGCGGACGCCACGATTGTTTGACGAACGGCACTCCGATCCGCGATCTGGCGGGACAGGTGATCGGTTACCGGGGCGTCGATCGCGACGTGTCGCAGCAGCGCCAGATTGAGGACGCGCTAAGGGTCTCGCGCCAGCACTTTCAGGATATCGTCAACACCACGGACGGCATTGTCTGGGAAGCCGATGCGCAGACCTTCAACTTCACCTTCGTCAGCAAGCAGGCGGAGCGGCTCTTGGGCTATCCGGTCGAGGATTGGCTGAAGCCGGGCTTCTGGGTCGATAGACTCCATTTGGAAGATCGTGATTGGGCGCCGGCTTACTGCGCCTCCTGCACCGGTCGAGGAGAGCCCCACGACTTCGAATACCGCTTCATGGCGAAAGACGGGAGGGTCATCTGGCTGCACGATATTGTTACTGTGGTCACGGAGAAGGGCGAACCGAGGTGGTTGCGCGGGATCATGGTGGACGTCACCGCGCGTGTGGAATCCGAACGATCGCTGCGGGCACTGGCAGAGGATCTGGAGCGACAGGTTGCCAAGCGATCCGACCAGGTCCGCCAACTGGCGGCACAACTCACCATGGCAGAAGAGCGCGAGCGCCGCAATCTGGCGCTCGAACTCCACGACAACCTTGGACAGCTGCTAGCCGTAATCAAGATCAAACTCAGTTCGCTCGAGCAGACTCCTCAAGCAGGAGAGGTTTCAACGCTGACGGATCTGATCCGCCAGGCGGAAAACACCGTACGCAGCATTACACAGCAGCTCAGTCCGCCCGTCCTGCATACGCTTGGACTCACTCAAGCTCTCGAGTGGCTGGGGGAGGAGATCGAACTGGTGTATGGAATAAAGGTTCACGTCGAGCATGAGGTCTGCGGTGTCAATCCGACGAGCGAGGTACAGGCGGTGCTGTTCCGTTCAGTCAGGGAACTGCTCATCAACGCCGCAAAGCATGCCAAGGTCGATGAGGCGAGCCTCACCGTGCTTCGCACTAACGGCCGGCTGGCCCTGGTGGTCAGCGACTCAGGATGCGGATTTGATGCGGCGCGCGTCCGCGCTGGCGGCCCGCAACAGGGCTTCGGACTACGCTCGATTGGCGAACGAATTCGCTACCTTAGCGGCGAAATGGACATCGACAGCAGCCCCGGCAGTGGTACCACCGTGACCCTCTCAGTCCCATGCACTTCGCAAGCGAAAGGAGGTTGCGGTGATACGCGTGATGCTGGTTGACGATCACACCATGGTACGGGAAGCGCTACGGGTGGTGCTTGAGCGGGACGGGGGCATGGTCGTCGTCGGCGAAGTCGGCGACGGCGAGACCGCGCTGCGTTTGGCAAGCGAATTGAATCCGGAAATCGTCGTCATGGACGTCGCCCTTCCCGGTATGTCCGGGATTGACGCCACGCGTCAGCTACGGACACAGCACCCCCAGATCAAGGTGCTTGGCCTTTCAACCTACATCGACCGCCGCGTCGTGCAGCAAATGCTCGACGCGGGTGCGGCAGGCTACATCACGAAGTCGGCGGCGGGGGCCGATCTGAGGAAAGGGATACTTGCACTCGTCGCTGGACGCACGTATGTCTGTTCGGATGTTGCCGCTCTCCTAGCCGACAGCTGGCGCAATCGTCGGCAGGGTGCGTCGCATTCCGATTCGGCGAAACTGTCGCAGCGGGAGGTGCAGGTCGCGACGCTGCTCGCGGAAGGCAAGAGCGCCCCCGAGATTGCCCTGGAACTCTACATTTCGCCGAGCACGGTGGATGTCCATCGACGCAACCTGATGCGAAAGCTCGACTTGCACAACGTCGTCGAGCTGACCAAGTTCGCGATACGCACCGGTCTGATCGTTCCCTGATGGTATCTCGCGACGTGGCGCTTCGCTACCGGTTTGACGGTAGCTGCAATACGGGTCCGCGGGTATTTTCATTGACACTGGGATACATAGAATAGCTCCCTTATAGGGC
>JALHNN010000509.1 GCA_022843505.1 Sulfuritalea sp. | reverse complement strand
TCCGCCTCGGGCCAATCGCGTATGGCCATGGTTTAGAATCCCCGCTGGTTACCGATTGGCGGGATTGTAATGTCATGAGCGAATTCCAGGGCAGGCGCATCGTGCTGGGAGTGACCGGTGGAGTCGCTGCCTACAAGGCGGCCGAACTGGTACGGCTGCTGGTCAAGGACGGTGCAGCGGTCGATGTCGTCCTTACGGCGGCCGGCGCACAGTTCGTTGGTCCCGCGACCTTCCAGGCGCTTACCGGGCGCCGTGTCTGGCAGGCGCTGTGGGACGAGCGCATGGACAACGGCATGGCACACATCGACTTGACCCGTGCGGCCGACGCCTTGCTGGTGGCTCCGGCCACCGCCGATTTTCTGGCCAAGCTGGCGCACGGCCTCGCCGACGATCTGCTGTCCACCCTGTGCCTTGCGCGCGACTGCAGACTGCTGGTGGCACCGGCGATGAACCGCCAGATGTGGGAGAACCCGGCCACGCGACGCAATGTTTCGCAACTTCGTGCGGACGGGGTCGAAGTCCTAGGGCCCGCGCACGGCGAGCAGGCCTGCGGCGAGGTGGGCGACGGCCGCATGCTGGAGGCCGCCGAACTGCTGGAAGAGCTTGCGGCATCATTGCAGCCCAAACGGCTGGCCGGGAAGCGCGTGTTGATGACCGCCGGACCTACCTTCGAAGCACTCGATCCTGTGCGCGGCCTGACCAACCTGAGTTCGGGCAAGATGGGATTTGCCCTTGCCCGGGCCTGCGTGGCTGCCGGCGCCGAGGTGACCCTGATCGCCGGGCCGACGACGCTGGGTACGCCGCGCGGCGTCGTGCGTCGCGATGTGCGCAGTGCCCTCGACATGCGCGAAGCGGTAATGGCCGCATTGCCCGGAAAGGACATATTCATCGGCGTGGCAGCCGTTGCGGATTACCGCCCGGCGAATGCCTCCGCACACAAGATCAAGAAGGGAGCCGGCGGCATCACGCTCGAACTCGAGGCCAACCCCGACATCCTTGCCGAAGTCGCTGCCGGACCGAATGCGCCCTTCTGCGTCGGCTTTGCCGCCGAAAGTCGCGACCTGGCGAAGTATGCCGAAGGCAAGCGCGTGGCGAAGAAGCTGGACCTCGTGGTGGGCAATCTGGTGCAGGACGGCCTTGGCGGCGACAGCAATGTCGTCACGCTGTTCGATGCGCATGGCGCCCATCCCCTGCCGCCGGCGGACAAGCACGAAGTTGCGCGCGGCATTGCCGCCCACATCGCCACCCTGCTGGAGAACTGAAGTGGCCACGATCGACCTGAAGATACTTGACGCTCGCCTCAAGGACGAGCGCTACCTGCCGGCATATGCCACCCCAGGCTCCGCGGGTGTCGATCTGCGCGCCTGCATCGACGTTGCGCTCAAGGTTCATCCGGGAGAAGCCCTGCTGGTGCCCACGGGGATGGCGGTGCATTTGGCCGACCCGGGATATGCGGCTATGATCCTGCCGCGCTCTGGCCTGGGCCACAAGCATGGCATCGTGCTGGGCAATCTGGTGGGCCTGATCGATTCGGATTACCAGGGCGAGATTTTCGTTTCAACCTGGAATCGCGGCCACGATACCTTCACCCTGAATCCCATGGATCGGCTGGCGCAGCTGATTGTTGTTCCGGTCGTGCAGGTCAAGTTCAACCTAGTCGACGAGTTCCCGGCGAGCGAACGCGGGGCGGGCGGATTCGGCAGTACCGGCCACAAATGATCGCCTGACTTTCCAAAAAACAAACCCCGCCTTGGCGGGGTTTGTTTTTTGATGGCTACGGACGATCAGGTCGACATCTCGGTGAGGATGTTCTTCAGCCAGCTTTCGGCGTAGATCGCCTCCATCTTGGCTGCCGAGAAATCTGCCGGCGAAACGCCGCCTGAATTCGGCACGGCAATGATCTTGCCTTCCTTGACCGCATAGACGGCGGCAACGCTGACCGCGTCCTTATCGGTGATGTAGCTGTAGCAGGTGTTGATGCCCGACATGTCGGTGAGCTCCTTGCCGTTCATCAGCGCGACGATGTTGGTCGCACAGATCTTGGCTTCGGAATTCGCCGAGTAGCCGGACTTGGGCATCGCGCCGGCGATGCAGGCATCGCCGATGACATGGATGCCGGCCTGCTTGGTCGACTCGAAGGTGGTCGGGTTGACCGGGCACCAGTTCTTGTCGTCGCCGACAAGCCCTGCCGCGACCGCGATCTGGCCTGCGCGCTGGGGCGGAATGACGTTGACCACGTCGCCCTTGACGTCCTCGAGGCCCTCGACCAGTACCGTCATCTTTCCGGCGTCGACCTCAGTAACCTTTTTTGCCGGCCGATAGTCGATGAGGCCCTCGTAGTTGTCTTTCCAGCCCTTCTTGAACAGGCCGCCCTTGGAAGTGATGTCCGGATTGGCATCCAGTACCACCAGCTTCGACTTCGGCTTGTTCTTCTTCAGGTAGTGGGCGACCATGCTGGCTCGCTCATAAGGTCCCGGCGGGCAGCGGTAGGGGCTCAGCGGCACGGTCATCACCATGGTGCCGCCATCTTTCATCGCTTCCAGTTGCTTGCGCAGCAGCACGGTCTGCGGGCCGGCCTTCCAGGCATGCGGCATCTTTTCCATCGCCGCTGCATCGTAGCCCTTCATTTCCTCCAGGCGGAAATCGATGCCGGGCGAGACCACCAGGCGGTCATAGCTGACCGTGCCCTTGGAAGTGGTGACCACCTTTGCCGCCGGGTCGATGGCCGTGACTTCGGCCTGGACCACCTTGACGCCATGATTCGACGCCAGCTTGTCGTACTTGATGGTCAGCGGATTCAGATCCTTGAGGATGCCGCCGATGTAGAGGTTGCTGAAGGGGCA
>JALHNN010000508.1 GCA_022843505.1 Sulfuritalea sp. | reverse complement strand
CATCGCCGGATCGACGCGCAGCAGCGCCTTTTCCTTGCTGATCAGGCCCTCCTTGAACATCTCGACCGAAGTCCGCACCATGCCCTGGGCGTTCATCTTGCCGTTGCGCGTCTGCAGGCAGTAGAGCGTGCCGCGCTCGATGGTGAACTCGAAGTCCTGTACTTCCTTGTAGTGCGACTCGAGGCGGTTATGCAGTTCCAGCAGCTGCCGGTAGATCTCCGGCATGTCGTGTTCCATGTCGGCGATGGGCTTGGGTGTGCGTATGCCGGCGACGACGTCCACGCCCTGGGCGTTCACCAGGTACTCGCCGTAGATCAGATTCTCGCCGGTGCCCGGGTTGCGGGTGAAGCCGACGCCGGTACCCGAATCGTTACCCATGTTGCCGAAGACCATGGTGCAGATATTCACCGCCGTGCCGTTGGCCTGCTCCTTGGTGATGCGGAACTGCTTGCGATAGTCGATTGCGCGCTTGCCGTTCCAGGAGCGGAACACCGCCTGGATGGCGATTTCGAGCTGCTTGTAGGGATCTTCCGGGAAGGGCTTGCCGGTATTGGTCTCGATGATGCGGGCGAACTGGTCGGCCAGTTCGGCGAGATGCTCGGCCTTGAGGTCGACGTCCTGGGAAACACCGACCTTCTTCTTCATCGCCGCCATGGCATCGTCGAAGTGCTTGTCCTCGACCCCCAGCGCGATCTTGCCGTAGAGCTGGATGAAGCGCCGGTAGGCATCGTAGCCGAAGCGCGGGTTGTCGGTCAGCTTGATCAGGGCCTGCAGCGAGGTCTTGTTGAGGCCCAGATTGAGGATGGTGTCCATCATGCCGGGCATGGACATCGAGGATCCGGAGCGCACCGACACCAGTAGCGGATTCTCGCTGCCGCCGAACTGCTTGCCGGTCTTGGCTTCGAGATCCTTCATGCTTTTCAGGATCTCGTCCCAGGCCCCCTTGGGCAGTTCGTCATGCTCCAGGTAGGCAAGGCAGGCCTCTGTGGTGATGGTAAAGCCCGGCGGCACGTTGAGGCCGATCTGGGTCATTTCGCAGAGATTCGCGCCCTTGCCGCCCAGCAGCATCTTGTTCTTGCCGTCACCCTCCTCGAAGGCAAACACCCATTTCTGTTTCATCCCTGTTTCTCCCTTGTTTTGTCCCGTGCCGGATTCACACCCAGCGTAAAGATTTAGAGTCTAGCCGGTCCCCGCCGGTTATTTTCAATGAAAACCTCTATCCGTAGGATAAAGAGAATGCATCTCCCCGCGCCAAGGCCTGTCGACACCCGCAGGGCATCCGGGATACCTGCTGCGATCGCTCCGAGTTTGATTTAGACTTCGCTCCGGTTTACACATCCGCCCGAGGAGTGACATGGATATCGTCCGACAAAAACAAGTCCGGGAATGGACCCTGCTCGGTCTGGTCGCCACCATGGCGCTGGTCGCCAATCTGCCGCGGTCCATCCTGGACAGCATCGGAGTCGAGCAAGGCCTGCTGATGGCCATGCTGGGCCTGATGGTCGTCTTTGCCCTGTTCCTTTACGTCCGCTTCTTTTTCTTTCTGCTGTATGCACTGCTCGCGGTGGGGGCGAACCTGCCGGAACAATGGGCGCAATCCCTGGGCATCAGCCAGACGCCGATGCTCATCGCCCTGATCGCGATGGTGGCCATGTCGGTGCTCAATTACACGGCGAAGAAACTGCCCACCGGCCTGGAACCGAAGAAGCTCAAAGAGAATCCTGAGGCGACCCAGATGCTGCTGGATGCCATCGACAAGCGCAACCCGTCCTATTTCAAGACCCTGCTGAGCATGGATTTCGACGTCAATCTGGCGGGGCCTGACGGGGTGACCCCCCTGATGAAGGCCGCTCAGAAGGGCGATTTCAAGATGGTGCAGATGCTGATCCGGCGCGGCGCCTCGGCGCTGCCGGAGGGCCCCGCGGGCCGCGCTTCGGACGTCGCCCTGAAGCACAACTTCCCCAAGGTGGCCGAATTCCTCACGCGGGTCGAATCCGTGCATGCGGCGGCCGCGGAAAAACAGGCCCCCAGGGAAACCCAGGCCACGCCGGCGATCGCCTGAGGCGCTTTTTCAGCGTGCCGGCGCGGGAGCCGCGGTCGCCTCGGCGACTTCGTCGGCCCCGTCGACCTCGACCATCTTGCCGTCGGCGAGGATCGCCTCCTGCGTGCGCTTGTTCATGATGACAATGCTGATGCGGCGGTTGATCGGGTTATAGGGGTCCTGCTTGTCGTAGAGCACGGTCGAGGCCAGGCCGACCACCCGCATCACCTTGGTATCCATCATTCCCCCGGCGATCAGCTCGCGGCGCGAGGAATTGGCGCGGTTGGTCGATAGCTCCCAGTTGCTGAAATCGCGGTTGCCGCCGGCGAAGGGTTGCGCGTCGGTGTGGCCCGACAGGCTGATATTGTTCTCGACCTTGTTCAGCACCTTGGCGATTTCGCGCAGGATCAGGCGCGTGTAGGGCTTGACCTCGGAACTCGCCGAATCGAACATCGGCCGGTTCTTCTCGTCGACGATCTGGATGCGCAGGCCTTCGCTGGTGAGATCGAGCAGCAACTGGTTCTTGAACTGCTTCAGCGTCGGATTGGCGTCGATCATGTTTTCCAGCTCCGCCTTGACGCCCTCCAGCCGCTGGCGCTCCTGGCGTTCGTACTCCGCCTTGAGCTTCTGCAGGTTGATCGTCTTGCGCGGTGCCTCGACGTCACCCGCCTTGACCTGTCCGACCGAGGCCGTGAGGTCCTTGCCGCCGCCCTGGATGATGGATGAGGAATCGCCGGAACCCGCCCCCCCGGCCATCGACACCTTGAGCGGATTCTGGAAGTAATCGGCGATGCCCTGCAAGT
>JALHNN010000507.1 GCA_022843505.1 Sulfuritalea sp. | reverse complement strand
ATGAAGTTTCCGCGCGCCTACGACGCTACCATCACGCGCTCCGATTTTCTTCGCCTTCTCCGCGCTGCCACGGGTGACGGCGATTTCACCGAGCAAGAGGTCGGCGTGTTTCGCGGCCGGGGCTGGGAGTTGCGCTTCAGTCCGATAGCACCGCTGGAAATAGGCATGGTGCGCCTTGCGCGCCATCACATCGAGATCGCTTTTGACGGACTCACGCCGCAGGCCGAAGACGCGTTCATGGAGCGCTTTACCCTGCATTACCAGCGCGGTGGCGGATGATCCAGGGCGTGACGGATTGCCTTGTTTGACGGGCTTTCCACGGTGACAGTAGCGTTTCCTGCAGTTTTGCAGCACGACGAAAGGCCGATTCCATGAAGTTCGCCCGCATAGCCTTTGCCGCTGTCGCGGCATCCTGCCTCCTTGCATTTCCAGCCTGGGCAGACAAGCCCGCCTGGGCGGGCAAGCCCGCGCATGCCGCAGCGCATTCCTCCGCCCCGGCCTCCGGCTTTGACCAGGATACGCGGCGCATCATCGGCGAGTACTACGGCACCATGGCGCGCAAGGGCAAGTGCCCGCCGGGCCTGGCCAAGAAGAACAATGGCTGCCTGCCGCCGGGGCAGGCCAAGAAGTGGGCGGCGGGGCAGCCGCTGCCGTCAGAGCTGAAGTACAGCCGCCTGCCGCCGGATCTCCTCAAACGCCTGCCGCCGCCGCCGCCCGAGCATCGCTACGTGCGAATCGCCGGCGACGTACTGCTGATCGCGATCGGCACGCGCATGGTGATAGACGCGGTGGAAGACATCCTGCGCTGACGCCGAAAGTCGGCGCTGGTGGCACGGCGCTGTTAGAATTCGCGCCGCGGCGGGTCTCCCCGCATTGAGGGGTGGTGAACCTGGTCAGGGCCGGAAGGCAGCAGCCACAGCCATTTTCCGCAAGTGCCGGGGGTCAGGCTCGCCGCCCCTTCTTTCGCCGCTAGGCAATTTCCGCTTACAAACTCCCTGCGACTGTCACATCCGGCTTACAGCGCCCGGGTGTAATGTGCCTGCCATGAGGCATTTCTCCAGGAGTCGAAGATGAAGCGCAGAAACGTGATGATCGCCGCCATACTTGCCATGGGTGCCGGCGCGCTCGGCAGCGCCGTGGCGCAGGGCTACGGGCCCGAAGGCGGCCCGGGCATGCGCGGCGGCATGATGCAGGGCGGCATGGGGCCGGGCGGGATGGCTGCGGGTGGAAAGGGTGGCATGATGAAGGGCGGCGGCATGATGGATCCCGCGGCCCGCGTCGAGCAGCGTCTGACCCGCCTGAAGGACGAGATAAAGCCGAGCGAAAAGCAGCTGCCGCTATGGCAGGCCTTCGCCGAGAAGTCCAGGAACGAGGCGAGCAAGGGCGCTGAGACCATGCGCCAGCGCATGAGCGACACCAAGCCGATGACCGCGCCCGAACGCCTGGCGCAGATGCAGTCGGGCATGAAAGACCGCCTGGTCGCGATGGAGGCGGTGTCGGAATCCTTCAACCGGCTTTACGCTGTCCTGACGCCGGAACAGAAAGCGGCGGCCGATCGCCATTTCAGCAATATGGGACGTCCGCAGGGGCCGGGTCGCGGCGGACCTCCGCGGCAGGCGCAGCCACCGGCACAGGAACCGTCGCACAAGCATTGATGGCGGTCATCCGGCGGGAGCGTCCGGCAGGGCGCACCGCCGGATTTGCCGCGGGCGGGCCTGATAAAATCCGCCCATGAGTTATCAGGTTCTCGCCCGCAAATGGCGCCCGAAGTCCTTTGCCACCCTGGTGGGCCAGGAGCACGTGGTGCGTGCGCTGACCCATGCCCTGGATCAGAACCGCCTGCACCACGCCTATCTTTTCACCGGCACGCGCGGCGTCGGCAAGACCACGCTGGCGCGCATCATGGCCAAGGCCCTGAATTGCGAGACCGGCGTCAGTTCAGCGCCCTGCGGCAAGTGTTCCGCCTGCACCGAGATCGACGGCGGCCGTTTCGTCGATTACCTCGAACTCGATGCCGCCTCGAACCGCGGCGTCGACGACATGACCGCCTTGCTGGAACGCGCCACCTATGCGCCGACCATCGGCCGCTACAAGGTTTACGTCATCGACGAAGTGCACCAGCTCTCCGGCCATGCCTTCAATGCCATGCTGAAGACCCTGGAAGAGCCGCCGGGGCACGTCAAGTTCATCCTCGCCACCACGGACCCGCAGAAGATACCGGTGACCGTGCTGTCGCGCTGCCTGCAATTCAACCTCAAGCAGATGCCGCAGGCCCACATCATCGATCACCTGTCGCGCGTGCTCGAGGCCGAGGGTGTCGCCTTCGAACCGGCTGCGCTGCGGCACCTGGCCAAGGGCGCCGCCGGCAGCATGCGCGACGCGCTGTCGCTGCTCGACCAGGCCATCGCCCACGGCGCCGGCAAGGTCGAGGAGGAGGGCGTGCGCGCCATGCTCGGCACCGTCGGCGACGAGCATCTTTTCGCGCTGCTCGACGGTCTGATGGCGCAGGACGTGCAGGCCATGCTCGATGTCGCCGCCTTGATGGATGCGCGCAGCCTGTCCTTCGACGGCGGCCTGCAGGAACTGGCGACGCTGTTCCATCGCATCGCGCTGGCGCAGTTTGCACCCCAGGCCCTGCTCGACGAAGGCGAACGCGAGCGCCTGGCGCCCTATGCGCGGGCGCTGGATGCCGAGTACCTGCAACTCGCCTATCAGATTGCCGTCCACGGTCGAGACGAACTGGCCCTGGCGCCGGACGAATACGCCGGCTTTGCCATGAGCCTGCTGCGCCTGCATGCCTTCCGCCCGGAGCGCGCGGGGGCGGCGGCCGCGCCGCGCCCGCCG
>JALHNN010000506.1 GCA_022843505.1 Sulfuritalea sp. | reverse complement strand
CGCCGCACCGGCGCCATCAAGAAGGGCGACGAAGTCATCGGCAACGAGACCAAGGTCAAGGTGGTCAAGAACAAGGTGGCACCGCCCTTTCGCGAGGCGCATTTCGACATCCTCTACGGCGAGGGCATTTCGCGCCATGGCGAGATCGTCGAACTCGGCGTCGAGCACAAGATCGTCGAGAAGTCGGGCGCCTGGTATGCCTACAAGGGCGAGAAGATCGGCCAGGGCAAGGACAACGCGCGCGAGTTCCTGCGCGAGCACGCCGACGTGGCAACCGAAATCGAGACCAAGGTACGTGAAGCCGTCGGCGTCGCCACGCCGGGCGTGGCCGCAACGGCGGCGTAGGCGGGGCTCGACCGCGCCGGGAGCCGCAAGCTTGAGCCACAAGGATTTCCGCGCCGCTTGCGGCCCGCACCATGTCCAATGAACTGCGCCAGCAGGCGATACGGCTGCTGGCCCGGCGCGAGCACACCCGCGTCGAGCTGGCGCGCAAGCTGGCCGGCCTGGGCACCCGCGAAGAGATCGACACGGTGCTGGCCGAGCTCGAGGCTTCACAACTGCAGTCGGACAGCCGAACCGCGGAATCCTGGTTGCGCGGCAACGCGGCGCGCCTGGGCGCGTCCAGCCTGCGCCACAACCTGAAAGCACGCGGCGTGGCGCCGGAACTCATCGACGAGCAGATCGCCCAGGCCGACCTGCCCGACGAAATGGAGCGCGCGCGCGCCGTCTGGAGCCGCAAGTTCTCGGCGCCACCCGACAATGCCAAGGAGTGGGCGCGCCAGGCGCGCTTCCTGCAAAGCCGGGGTTTCGCCGGCGACATCGTGCGCCGGCTGCTCAAGCAACCCCTGGCGGAGGCCGGCGAATGAAAATCATTGCCCCCGGCCAGCTTCCGCTCGGCTACGCCAGCGATGTGTCGCCGCCCGTCGCCGCCGTCCCGGCGACCGCCACGCTCTCGGCGCACAACCTGCGCAAGAAGTACAAGTCGCGCACCGTGGTCACCGATGTCTCCTTCGAGGTCGGGGCCGGCGAAGTGGTCGGGCTGCTCGGCCCCAACGGCGCCGGCAAGACCACCTGTTTCTACATGATCGTCGGCCTCGTCGCTGCCGACGGCGGCGAGATCCGCATGGCCAACGGCGACAGCGAGACGCGCCTGACCCATATGCCCATCCACCAGCGCGCCAGGCTGGGTCTTTCCTACCTGCCGCAGGAAAACTCGGTGTTCCGCAAGCTGACCGTGGCGGAAAACATACGCGCCGTGCTCGAACTGCAGGGCCTCGACGACGGCGCCATGCAGGAGCGCGAGGACACCCTGCTGCAGGAACTGCACATCACCCATATCCGCGAAAGCCTGGCCGTCTCGCTTTCCGGCGGCGAGCGGCGCCGGGTCGAAATCGCCCGCGCCCTGGCCTCCAGCCCGCGCTTCATCCTGCTTGACGAACCCTTCGCCGGAGTCGACCCGATCGCCGTGCTCGACATCCAGAAGATCATCCGCTACCTCAAGGAGTCCGGCATCGGCGTGCTGATCACCGACCACAACGTGCGCGAAACCCTGGGCATCTGTGATCGCGCCACCATCATCAACGCCGGCGAAGTGCTTGCCGCTGGACAGCCGGCCGAGATAGTCGATAATGAAAGTGTGCGCCGGGTGTACCTCGGCGAGCACTTCAAAATGTAAAGCCAAGAACAAGAAGTCATGAAGCAAGGACTCCAGCTCAGGCTCTCGCAACACCTCGCCCTGACGCCCCAGTTGCAGCAGTCGATCCGGCTGTTGCAGTTGTCCACGCTGGAACTCAACGCCGAGATCGACCAGGCCCTGCAGGAGAACCCGCTGCTGGAGCGCGACGACCTCGGCGAGCCGCAGGTGTTCGCGCTCGGCGCGGCGGGCGACGCACTGGCCCACCAGCAGCAGGCAACGGCTGGCGGCAACGACGATGTTCCCGAGCCGCGCGGCGGCGAGGACGAAGGCTGGGGCATGAGCTTCGGCGGCAGCGGCGTGCAGCGCGACCCCAACGATGACGACATGGACGGCGGCGACACCCAGGCAGCCGCGGTCTCGCTGCGCGAGCACCTCGGCACCCAGGTCGGCATGACCCAGATGCCGGACCGGGAACGCGCCCTGGTCGCCTTCCTGATCGAGGCGCTCGACGACGACGGCTACCTGACCCAGCCGCTGGAGGAGCTGGTCGACCTGCTGGTGGATCGGGATGACGATGCGGAACTGCACGAAACCCTGCTCGAGGAACTCGCCATTGCCCTGCGCCACCTGCAGAATCTCGACCCGCCGGGCATCGGAGCGCGCAGCGCGCAGGAATGCCTGGCGCTGCAGCTGCTCAGCCTGGCGGACTCGCCCAAGCGCAAGCTGGCGCTCGCCATTGTCAGGAAGCACCTCGACCACCTCGCGGCACGCGACTTCGTGCGCATCCGCAAGGCCCTGGGCTGCGACGACGACGAGTTGCGCGAGGCCCAGGCCCTGATCTGCTCCCTGAACCCGCGACCGGGCGCCCAGTACGCGCCGATCGACACGCGCTACGTGGTGCCCGATGTTACGGTCAGAAAGGCCCAGGGACAGTGGGTGGTCAGCCTCAACCGCGACGCCATGCCGCGCCTGCGCATCAACCGGCTCTACGCCGACATCCTGCAGCGCCACCGTTCCGGCAACGGTTCCTCCGCCGGACTCGCCGGCCAGTTGCAGGAAGCCAAGTGGCTGATCAAGAACGTGCAGCAGCGCTTCGACACCATCCTGCGCGTGTCGCAGGCCATCGTCGACCGCCAGCGCGCCTTTTTCGACCACGGCGAGGTGGCGATGCGGCCGCTGGTGCTGCGCGAAATCGCCGAAACGGTCAGCCTC
>JALHNN010000505.1 GCA_022843505.1 Sulfuritalea sp. | reverse complement strand
AGCTTGACGCAGACGCCCATGCAGGCAAACAGCAGGCTTGCGGCGACCATCCAGAGGGATTGCATGGGGTGCGCCGGATCAATCGCGAGGATACCGTCCGTCCCTCCGGACGGACATAAAAAAAGCGCCGGCCGCCGGGCCGGCGCATGCGGATGCTTTTCGCGTCAAAGATGCTCGGCCATGACCCGGCGGTAGAACTCGTGGAAGTGCTGCATGCCGTCTTCCATCGGCGACTGGTAGGGGCCGACCTCGCTGCGCCCCTGCTTCATCAGGGCACGGCGGCCGCGATCCATGCGCTCGCCGATGTCATCGTCCTCGATCGCGGTTTCCATGTATGCCGCCTGCTCGGCCTTGATGAAGTCCGGCTCGAACAGGGCGATGTCCTCGGGGTAGTAGAACTCGACCACGTTCATGGTGCGATCGACGTCCTGCGGAATCAGGGTCGACACCACCAGCACGTGCGGATACCACTCGACCATGATGTTCGGGTAGTAGGTGAGCCAGATCGCGCCGTGCGGCGGCAGCTGGCCGTTGTAGTAGTCGAGCACCGCCTGGTGCCACTGTTTGTAGGTGGCCGAACCCGGCTTGGCCAGCGAGGTGATGCCGACCCGCTGCACCGAGTACCAGTCGCCGAACTGCCAGGTCAGGTCGTCGCAGGTGACGAAGCTTCCCAGCCCCGGATGGTAGGGAACGACGTGGTAGTCCTCGAGGTACACCTCGATGAAGGTCTTCCAGTTGTAGTTGCACTGGTGCAGTTCGACATGGTCCAGCTTGTAGCCGTCGAATCTGAGTTCGCTCGCGACCTTCATTCCGGCCAGGTCGGCATTGGCCGAACGCGGGCCGCGAAACAGGAGCCCCTGCCAGTTCTCCAGCTTCTGCTTGGCGAGGTTGAGGCACGGGTTGGCGGGAAAGTGCGGCGCCCCGATCAATTCGCCGCCGGCATCGTAGGTCCAGCGGTGGATGGGGCAGACGATGTTCTTCGCGTTGCCGGAACCCTGCAGCATGATGGCTTGGCGGTGTCGGCAGACGTTGGACATCTCGTAGAAGCCGTCCGGCTGGCGCGTCAGCAGGCGGCCATGGTCGTGCCATTCCTGGGAGCGGTAGTCGTGCACGCCGGGAACCATCAATTCGTGGCCGACGTAGCCGGGCCCGGCATCGAAGATCAGCTTCTTCTCCTGTTCGAAGAGCTTTTCGTCGAAGTACCAGGCAACCGGAAACTGCGACTTCCCCGGCTGGAGCAGTGCGCTAGCGCCTACATCGGACATGATTCCCAACCTCCAAGAAGTTTTACCCGGAAACCGGAAACGAAAGGAATGGAGCCAAAAGCCCCGCAAACACGGCTTTTGACGGGCCGATCATTTTATCCAATTTGACCGGAGGGCGCACCTTAGGCTATTTTTACGCTTTTCGACGCCGCTGGTCCCGAGGCCAAGGCTTGATCCATGGCCAAACCATCCGAATCCGCTGCAAATGCCGCCACGACCGCCCCGGCGGCACCATCGTTTGAGAACGCCCTGCGCGAACTGGAAGGCATCGTCGCGGCCATGGAATCCGGACAGATGCCCCTCCAGGAATCCCTCGACGCCTACAAGCGCGGCATGGACCTGCTGCGCCAGTGCCGAGACACGCTGGGCGCGGCAGAACAGCAGATCCGCATCCTCGAAGGCGGCGAACTGCGGGATCTCGATCCGCGGCGCGGGGCGGCGGCGGACAGACAGGACGACTGAACCACGATGGATTTTCTTTCCTGGATGACAAGCATCCAGCAACGCACGGAAGCGGCGCTTGAGACCGCGTTGCCGCCCGCGGATATCGCCCCCGCACGACTTCACCAGGCGATGCGCTATTCGGTGCTGGGTGGCGGCAAGCGCGTACGGCCCTTGCTCTGCCATGCGGCAGGCTCGATTTTTGGCGCGCCGGGCGACATCCTGGATGCCCCCGCCACGGCCGTGGAGTTGATCCATGCCTATTCGCTGGTGCACGACGACATGCCCTGCATGGACGACGACGACATGCGCCGTGGCAAGTCGAGCTGCCATGTCGCCTACGACGAAGCGACCGCGCTGCTGGTCGGGGACGCGCTGCAGACCCTGGCCTTCCAGAGGCTTGCCGCGCGCCTGGCCGGCGTCTCCCCCGCCCGCCAGCTTGAGATGCTTGCCCTGCTGGCGAACGCCTCCGGCTCCCGCGGCATGGCCGGCGGACAGGCAATCGACCTGGCGTCGGTGGGCCTGCGGCTGGACATCGGCGCGCTCGAGTTCATGCACATCCACAAGACCGGCGCCCTGATACGCGCCGCCGTGCTGCTTGGCGCCCACTGCGGCGAAGCGCCTCCCGATGCGCTCGAGCGTCTGGGCCATTACGCCAACCGCATCGGCCTGCTGTTCCAGGTGGTCGATGACATCCTCGACAGCGAAAGCAGCAGCGAGACCCTGGGCAAGACCGCGGGCAAGGACGCGGCACAGAACAAGCCGACCTATGTCAATATCCTCGGCCTCCGGGAAAGCAAGGCGATGGCCGGCAAACTTCGGCAGGACGCCCACGATGCGCTCTCCTGCTTTGGCGTCGCCGCCGCCCGACTGCACGAACTCGCCGACTTCATCGTCGACCGGACCTTCTGATGGACTACCCCCTGCTTGACCGCATCCAGTCCCCGGCCGACATGCGCCGCATGGACCGCGAATCCCTGCCTCAGGTGGCCGAGGAATTGCGCGCCTTCCTGCTCGAATCGGTGTCGAAAACCGGCGGCCACCTCTCGTCGAACCTCGGCACGGTGGAGCTCACGATAGCCCTGCATTATGTCTTCGACACCCCGGCCGACCGCCTGGTCTGGGATGTCGGCCACCAGACCT
>JALHNN010000504.1 GCA_022843505.1 Sulfuritalea sp. | reverse complement strand
AGGGCTTCCGGCCGGATCAAAACCAAGTCCCCGTGAGGCCGTCACCGTCCAAGCCAGGAAAATGGATCGTCGGGATGTGGACACAGGGAGAGGGAATGTCGAACAAATAAACCGTTCTTGGGCTGGCGCGCCAGGATAGCGCCTCGGCAAAGCCATTGGCTGCGCCCAACGCACAGCGCAGGATCCGGCTCGTAAAGGCAATGGTGGCCACAGGGCGGGCCATGGAGGCGCGACTGCAAAAGCCTGGGGGGCAGCCATGGCATGCGCGTACCTGCAAACTATCGAGCGAGGATGAGGCTCGGCTCGAAATGCTGAAGCGCCGCCTTGCCAGTCGGGGCGTTCAGGTCAAGAAGAGCCAGCTCTTGCGCGCGGCACTATTGGCACTGGCCGAACTCGATGAATTTCGCCTCGGCAAGGCTGTCCAGGCCCTGGATGATGACCAGCGGGTTCCGCTGGAACTTTCGAATTGACCCGGTAGGAACGGTTTGATGGGCATCGAATTGCTACCCAGTATCGTCGGTTTGTCACCGACGGCCAATCCGGAGGAGATATGGCGGGCAAGCCAGCACCGTTTCTCAACCCTGATGGAAAACGCTGCGCTGGGTGATGATCAAGCCAGGAAAGCCGTGATTCACCTTCGACTGGCCTACCTCAACTGGGCCTACGGCGGAGAGCGTGAGGCTATGGTGAAGTACCCCCCGAATCGCGCATAGCGGACGGAGCACGCGGCTGCGGCAGTCGGCGCTGATGACACGGCTCCAAACAAGAAAGCCCCGCCGAGGCGGGGCTTTCTTGTTGGCTTAAAGCAGATCAGGACGTCACGGTATCCGCAACTTCCTTGAACTCGGCGATCTGGTCGAAGTTCATGTAACGGTAAACATCCGCCGACTTGGATTCCAGCGTCTTGACCTGATCCATGTACTCGGCCACGGTCGGGATCTTGCCCATCAGGGCGCAGACCGCCGCCAGTTCGGCCGAGGACAGATAGACGCGGGTATCGATGCCCAGGCGGTTGGGGAAGTTGCGCGTCGAGGTCGACACCGCGGTGCTGCCCTTCTTGATCTGCGCCTGATTGCCCATGCACAGACTGCAGCCGGGCATTTCCATGCGCGCGCCGGACTTGCCGAGCACCGCGTAATAGCCTTCCTCGTTGAGGATCATGGCGTCCATCTTGGTCGGCGGCGCGACCCACAGGCGGGTCGGGATGTCGGTCCTGCCGTCGAGGATCTTGCCGGCGGCGCGGAAGTGGCCGATGTTGGTCATGCACGAGCCGATGAAGACCTCGTCGATCTTGTCGCCCTGCACGGCGGAGAGCAGCTTGACGTCATCCGGATCGTTGGGGCAGGCCAGCAGCGGCTCCTTGACGTCGGCGAGGTCGATTTCGATCACGGCGGCGTATTCGGCATCCGCGTCCGGTTGCAGCAGGGTGCCCTTGGCGATCCAGTCTTCCATGGCGGCGATCCGACGCGCCAGGGTGCGCTTGTCCTCATAGCCTTCGGCGATCATCCACTTCATCAGGGTGATGTTGGAGCGCAGGTACTCGACGATGGGTTCCTTGTTCAGGCGCACCGAGCAGCCGGCGGCGGAGCGCTCGGCGGAGGCATCGGTGAGTTCGAAAGCCTGTTCCACCTTGAGGTCGGGCAGGCCTTCGATTTCCAGGATGCGGCCGGAGAAGATGTTCTTCTTGCCCTGCTTGGCCACGGTCAAGAGGCCCTGCTGGATGGCGTAGTAGGGAATTGCATTGACCAGGTCGCGCAGCGTGATGCCGGGCTGCAACTTGCCCTTGAAGCGCACCAGCACGGATTCCGGCATGTCCAGCGGCATCACGCCGGTGGCGGCGGCGAAGGCCACCAGGCCCGAGCCGGCGGGGAAGGAAATGCCGATCGGAAAGCGGGTGTGGGAATCCCCCCCGGTGCCGACGGTGTCGGGCAGCAGGAAACGGTTGAGCCAGGAGTGGATCACGCCGTCGCCGGGGCGCAGGCTGATGCCGCCGCGCGCGGTGATGAAGGAGGGCAGGGTGCGATGGGTCTTGACGTCGACCAGCTTCGGGTAGGCGGCGGTGTGGCAGAAGGACTGCATCACCAGGTCGGCGGAGAAGCCGAGGCAGGCCAGGTCCTTCAGCTCGTCGCGCGTCATCGGGCCGGTGGTGTCCTGGGAACCGACCGAGGTCATGCGCGGCTCGCAGTAGGTGCCCGGGCGGATGCCCTTGCCCTCCGGCATGCCGCAGGCGCGGCCGACCATCTTCTGCGCCAGCGAATAGCCCTTGCCGGTGTCTTTCGGCGCCACGGGCAGGCGGAACAGGGTGGATGCGGCCAGGCCGAGGAACTCGCGGGCCTTGGCGGTGAGTGCCCGGCCGATGATCAGGTTGATACGGCCGCCGGCGCGGACTTCGTCGAGCAGGACTTCCGACTTGTAGTCAAAAGTCGAAATCACGGCGCCGTTCTTCTCGACCTTCTTGTCATAGGGGAAGATGTCGACCACGTCGCCCATGGCCATTTGCGTGACGTCGCACTCGATGGGGAAGGCGCCCGCGTCTTCTTGCGTGTTGAAGAAGATCGGGGCGATCTTGCCGCCGAGGCAGAAGCCGCCGTAGCGCTTGTTGGGGACGAAGGGAATGTCGTCGCCGGTCCACCAGATCACCGAGTTGGTGGCCGACTTGCGGCTGGAGCCGGTACCGACCACATCGCCGACGTAGGCAACCGGGTGGCCCTTCTTCTTCAGGTCCTCGATCAGCTTCATGGGACCGCGCTCGCCGGGCTTTTCGGGGGTGATGCCGTCGCGCGCGTTCTTCAGCATGGCCAGGCCGTGCAGCGGGATGTCGGGGCGGCTCCAGGCATCGGGGGCGGGCGAGAGGT
>JALHNN010000503.1 GCA_022843505.1 Sulfuritalea sp. | reverse complement strand
TGCCAGTCCTTCGCCGCGCCTGTCGGCGTCCTCGGCCCGCTGGATTATGTCGCCGAGCGCGGCGGTCCCCTCGAGCTGCAGGTGCTCAACGAAATACCGCGCGGCGCGGGCTTGGGCCTGTTCGAGGCGCAGCGCCGATTGTGCCGCACGGGTCTGCGCCGTGTCGGCGCGGGCGAGATCCGCCACGGTGCGCGCTTCGGCTTGGGCAAGTCGCTGCGCGCTGATGGCCACCCGATCCTGCGTAATCGCCAGTTTGGCAGCGGACGCCGCCGCACGGGCTTGCGCGGCGTCCTGCGATGCAGCCCCTGCCCCGCCGCCGCCCCGTGCACTCCCACCACGGCCGCCCAGCGGGGTTTGCTTCAGTCCTTGGGCGGCCTGTTGGAGCGCCTGGATCTCTTTGCGCATCTCGGCCACGGCGCGCTTGGCCGGGCGGATATCAAGGTCGTAGGTTGAGACGGCACTGCCGGCGTTGTAGGGCATCGAACTACCTCTTGCGACGCATCGATTTCTTTTTCGTGGTCGTGGTGGCCGATGCGTCGCCGATACTCATTTTCGGCACTGGGTCGACGGCCTCTGGATAGGCGCCGGCGAGCGCCACCGCCTGGTCAAGGCACCAGGCGGCGTATGGCTCCAGCTCACCGAGCAGCCGACTCGGTCGCGCCTGGCTCGCCTGCGCCAGTCGGTGCAGGTGCAGCAGCCCGGCGAGCGACGGCTGCCGCCAGGCCGCTGGCATGCCGCTGCGCAAAGTCGCCGCGAAAGAAGCGCCAGTAGATGTGCTCCAGATCGTTCAGCGTCAGATCCGCCGGCGCGATCTCCCCCTCCCCCGGCGTCTCCCCTGGCTTGAGATCCAGCCGAAGCTTGGGCGTTTCGAGGCAGAGCTGCGCAATCCCATAGAGCCCACGGATATGATCCATGCTGGCTCGCAACCGCTGCGCCTCGCCCGTACTCGCCAGCTCCGCGCCGCTCGCCTCGATCAGTTTGAGGATGCTCGCCAGCAGCGGGTTGGGCAGCGTGCCCGCGGTCAGGATGGCGCTGTACAGGTCGGGCATGGCCAGCACGACGGCCATGCCCGATCCCGGCAGCACCCGCTCGTCACGGATCGGCATCACTTCTCTCCAATGAGATAGAACGCCCCGCCACTCGGCACGCCCGGCAGCGCGCCGCCGAGAATATCCTGCGTGGCGCGGTTCGTGCTTAGGGAGAACGCTTCCGGCGCGCCCTTCTCGCCACTGGTCAGCCCCGGCGCACCGCCGTAGGTGAGCGTCCCTTGCGGGATCCAGAGGATGAGTTCAACCGTGCTCTCGACACCGCTCGCCTGCTTGATGGCATTCGCGGTGGCGCGCAAACCGACGCTGACGCCCTTGCTCTCGGTCAGATCCCCCATCCACGTGCCGCGGGTCATCCCTGCCGGCAGGCCGCTCGTCACCGCCGTCTTGCTGAACGCGGTTTCGAGCGCGTCCATCGGCAGCGAATCGGGCGTGATGGTCAGGGTCATGCCGGTGGTGATATTGAGTTGGCGCTGCTGCCCGTCGCCCGACCATTCGATGTCGGCGGTCAGGCGCTCACTCTCCAACTGATTGGCAAAGTAGATGTCGGTCGAAACCTTCGCAATCACATTCGGCGATCCCGTCCCCACCGTGATCGGGCTGCCCCCCACCGTGGCGGCGATCTGGAACGTGTTCGTGGCGGTGTTCACCACGTAGTAGGTGGTGTTCAGCGCCACGTTGGTCATGCCGCTGATGCTGGTCAGCACCACCGGCGTGCCATTGGGCAGCCCGTGCGCGTTCGACGTGAACGTGCTGGTGGCGGTCGTGGCGGCGAGCGCCGCCGCCGCCGTCTCCAGCTGCGCGTCCACGAATTCGTAAATGAGATAGCTGGGCATCATGGTCTCCTTGTGTTACGCGCGCCGGCGCACATCGAGCGTGACGCCAAGTCCGCGCAGATGCAGACTACTATCAGGGCGCGGTTCGCCAATCGTCGAAACCGTCACGCGCCAGAACGGGATACTGAACCGGGCATAGGCCGCTTCGATCGCCTTCGTAATCGTGTCGAGCCGGTACGTTCCCTGCGCCAGGTCGTCATAGATCCACCAGGTTGGCGACCAGACGCGCATCTCTTCTGAGTCGCCGGCAATCGGCCCGCTCCGCAGCACCACGCATGGCCGCGCAGGTCGCGCACCGTCGTCGAGTTGCTCACCCGTGACCACACTCGCGGCCCCGGCCCCGAGCAGGGCGCGCACCGCACTGCCGGCGGCATCACTCTGCAGGCGGGCATACACGGCGGCACGAATGCCCTGCACATCGAGCGCCATATCAGCCGCGATCCAGTTCTGCTGCAATGCCCCGTGCGGCGGCGCGCGTCAGCCGTGGGGCCTGGGCCTGCATTGTCGGGCCGAGAAACGCCTTCTGGCCGGCATGGTCGGCTTCGAGCGCTTCGACATAATCCGTCATGCTGGTGAGCACGACGCGGATCGCATCAGCGGGCACATCGCCAGCAGGCTCCGAGAGCGGGTTCCCGGCATGGCCCACAAACCCAGAGAGGTCGCGCGCCGCATTTGCAAAGGCCGCATCCGGCTCGGGCGGGTTGGGTCGCTCGTCGGCCACGACAAACGCGACGGTTGAGTCGCGGGTGGCACCGCTCATCCCCCGGTACGCCGTCGTCGCCTGGGCACTGGCCTGCACACTCGGGGCCGCGCCCACGAGGCCGGCAATTGCGCCCCGTCGCGCCGTCGGGATGAGGGCATCCAGGCGGCGGAATACCTGATCAAAGTCCCCCATCGCTGTACGCTCCTCCCTGTGCATTCGGCTCGACAAGCGCGGCAACGACACTCACGCCGTCACCCCACGGTCGACCACTGGAT
>JALHNN010000502.1 GCA_022843505.1 Sulfuritalea sp. | reverse complement strand
CCCCCAGCGCAAGAACATCAACCGATTACCTGATCAACATATTTGCACAACTTGACGCACACAACTTTTTTTTTGCTGCCTGCAGGCGGCGGTTGCAACCGGGTTGAACTTTCATTCCTTGAGGGGGGGAATCGAATGTTGGCTGACGGCCCAGGATTGATGGGGGGCGATTAGGCATGTCGCCCGATTCCGTAGCGATGCCCGGATCAGTCGCTGACGATACGGCGCCCCGCGAGCCATCCCGCCCGGCGGTCGATGGCGGCCTGATCGCCCTGGTGATGCTGGCGCGCTTCCACAACATCGCCGCCGACGCCGACCAGTTGGCGCATGACTTCCGTGAGCCCGGCCAGGTCTTCGGCGTGTCGCAGATCCTGCTCGCCGCGAAGCAGCTTGGTCTCAAGGCAAGGCGGGTCGCCACCCCATCTGCGCGACTGGCGCAAACCCCGCTGCCGGCGCTGGCCATCGAAAAAGACGGCGGCTTCGTCATCCTCGCCCGCGTTGATGAGCAGAAGGTGCTGATCCAGGATCCGCGCCAGGAACGTCCTGAGGTCCTGCTGCTGTCCGACTTCGAATCACGCTGGAGCGGCGAGCTGATCCTGTGCACATCGCGCGCCTCGCTGGCCGGCGAACTTGCCAAGTTCGATTTCACCTGGTTCATCCCGGCCGTGGTCAAGTACCGCAAGCTGCTGGGCGAAGTGCTGCTGGTCTCCTTCGTGCTGCAGATCTTCGCCCTGGTCACGCCGCTGTTCTTCCAGGTGGTGATGGACAAGGTGCTCGTGCATCGGGGGCTCACCACGCTCGACGTGATCGCCGTCGGCCTGCTGGTGGTGATGGTCTTCGAAGTCGTGCTCTCGGGCATCCGCAGCTATGTCTTCGCCCACACCACCAGCCGCATCGACGTCGAGCTAGGCGCGCGGCTGTTCCGTCACCTGCTCAACCTGCCGCTGGCCTATTTCCAGGCCCGCCGCGTCGGCGACACCGTGGCGCGGGTGCGCGAACTGGAAAACATCCGCCAGTTCCTCACGGGGAACGCCATCACCCTGGTGCTCGACTTGCTGTTTTCTGTGGTCTTCATCGGCGTAATGCTGATCTACAGCGGCTGGCTGACCCTGGTGGTGGTGGCGTCCTTGCCCTGCTACATCCTGCTCTCCGTGGCGATCACCCCCATGCTGCGCGCTCGGCTGCACGAGAAGTTCAACCGCGGCGCCGAGAACCAGGCTTTCCTGGTCGAGGCCATCAACGGGATCGACACCCTCAAGGCCATGGCCGTCGAGCCGCAGATGATGCGGCGCTGGGACAAGCAGCTCGCCGCCTACGTCGCCGCCGGGTTTCGCACCGCCACGCTATCGACGATTGCGCACGAAGGCGTCAGCCTGATTGGCAAGTTGGTGACGCTGATCACCATGTGGTTGGGCGCCCGCCTGGTGATGGACGGCAGCCTGAGCTTGGGCCAGTTGATCGCCTTCAACATGCTCGCCGGTCGCGTGGCCATGCCGGTGATGCGCCTGGCCCAACTGTGGACCGACTTCCAGCAGACCGGCATTTCGGTGCAGCGCCTGGGCGACATCCTCAACACGCGCACCGAACTGTCCGGCGGCGCCGGGCAGGGCGCCCGGGCCGGCACGGCCTTGCCGCCCCTGGCCGGCAGGGTCGAGTTCGACAAGGTGGTGTTCCGCTATCGCCCGGACGGCCAGGAAGTGCTGCGCGGCATTGATCTCGCCATCCAGCCGGGTGAAGTGATCGGCATCGTCGGCCGTTCCGGCTCGGGCAAGAGCACCCTGGCCAAGCTGGCACAGCGCCTTTACGTTCCCGAACGGGGCAGGGTGCTGGTCGACGGCATCGACCTGGCGCTGGCCGACAGTTCCAGCCTGCGCCGCCAGATCGGCGTCGTGCTGCAGGAAAACATGCTGTTCAACCGCACGATCCGCGACAACATAGCCCTGGCCGACCCCGGCCTGCCCATCGAAGCCGTGATGGCGGCGGCCAAGCTGGCCGGTGCGCACGAGTTCATCCTCGAACTACCCGAAGCCTACGACACCCTGGTCGGCGAGCACGGCGCCACGCTCTCGGGCGGTCAGCGTCAGCGCATCGCGATCGCCCGGGCGCTGATCGGCAACCCGCGCATCCTCATCTTCGACGAAGCCACCAGCGCGCTGGATTACGAGTCGGAGCGCGTGATCCAGAACAACATGAAGGCCATCTGCCAGGGCCGTACAGTGATCATCATCGCCCACCGGCTTAGCGCCGTGCGTGACGCCAACCGCATCATCGTCATCGACCGCGGCCAGATCGTCGAACAGGGCAGCCACGCCGAACTGCTGCGCCACGAAGCGGGGCATTACTCGCGGCTGCACCGGATGCAGCAAGGCTGAACATGACCCAAGCTCTAACCCTCCGCTTTCAAGCCACACTCGACCTGCTGCGCCGCTATGGCGCGATCTTCGGCCAGGTCTGGAAGATCCGCCGCGAACTCGACCCGCCCCAGCGCCTGCCGCACGAAGCCGCCTTCCTCCCCGCCGCGCTGGAACTGCAGGAAACCCCGGTCTCGCCGGCGCCGCGCATCGTGGCCTGGCTGCTCATGGCTTTTGCCCTGATCGCCGTTCTGTGGGCCAGCTTCGGCCATATCGACGTGGTTGCCGTGGCCCAGGGCAAGATCGTGCCCAATGCTGGCAGCAAGCTGATCCAGCCGATCGAAACCGCCACCGTCAAGGCCATCCACGTCATCGACGGCCAGTCGGTAAAGGCCGGGCAGATGCTGGTGGAACTCGATGCCACCATGGCCCGGGCCGACAGTACGCGCAGCGCCAGCGACCTTGCCGCCGCGCGCTTGCAGTCCGCGCGCGCCCGTGCGCTGCTGGCGGCGCTCGCCTC
>JALHNN010000501.1 GCA_022843505.1 Sulfuritalea sp. | reverse complement strand
CCCCGGGATCGGAGGGCGACGTGGCCGAGGACGGCAGTTATTTTTACGTTTATTCGACGGCTGCCGGCGCATGGCGTCGCACATCGATAGACGAATGGAGTTAGGCCATGAACAACGGATGCTGCAACAGTCCAACGACCCGCTCGATCTGCGGCGAATTTGACGACCCGGATGTCACCGATCTTGGCCAGTGCTTCCCCTTGTCCACGCTTCGCGATTGCGAGGCACCGTCGCTGCCGGTGCCCGAGTGCGACGAAGAGGAGCCGACCGTGAATTATGATCCCGAGACCGGGACCTTCACAATGACGACCACCCTCTATGACTCCGAATGCTCTGCCATCACAGACAGCGCCGGGAGTCCCCTCCTCACCCTCGTAGGATAATCCCATGTCACAGCTCAACGACACCAACTACGTCAACACCGTCCCCATTGCGGCGGATTACTTTCCCTTCGTGGTCGATGACAGCGGGCTTGTGCGCACCGTCACGATGCAGCAGGCGGCAACGCTATTCGCGACACTTGCCCAGGGCAATCTCTCCGTCACCACAACGTCAATCAGCCTCGGCCTGTCGGTGGAACAGATGGTGGTGTCGCTTGCTGCCGGGGGCATCACCCTCGACCTGCCGGCATCCTCCCTGAACGCAGGGCGGTCATTTGAGATTGCCGTCAAGGGTGCCGGGGACGTTACGATTGTCCCCGCCGGAACGGACACCATAGGCGGGGCCGCGTCCCTTGTTCTCGCCCAGTACGACACCGCCATTCTTCGCTCGGATGGGCTTGGAATGTGGTTCAGAATGTAACCCAATATCCCCATGAAACACGACCTCGGACAAAAGAATAGTTATCCCGGCTGCTGCGCCTCCCCCTCCCCGTGCGGCGATGAGAAAATTCATTACCCTTCGCTTTATTTGAGCGGCGATGAGAAGATCGACTTCCCGGACGAGGGCACCGCCGTCATCACCTTCCGAAAGGTGGATTCCGGGGAGAACGTCCGTGATCCCGACGACCCGCAGTATCGGTGCGAGCTGGAGGTGCGCACCATCGAGGTCAAGGATGGCGCACCGAAGAAGGATGGCGACGAGGGCGTGGGCGAGGCGTTCAAGCGCGCCGCCAAGAAAAAGATGGCCGAGAAGTCCGAGGGGGGCGAAGACTACTGACATGTTCGTCCGCGATTTCTACCCTCAGGCCAAGAGGGCTTTCGAGAACTGCTCTGAGCCCGAGATTTTTGCGCGCCTGACGGACGCGGTGAAGCTCCTTGCGAACAAGGGAGTGCTCGACATCAACCTCGGGCAAATGGATCTCTGCGTGTGCAATGGGTGCGCCACGCTTCCAAGGGATGTCGGGACGGTACTGGGGATGAACGTGAACGGCAGGCCGACACTGATCCATGATCAGTGGTTCCAATACCATATCAATGGCCCCGGATCACTGGATTGCCCTCCGTGCAACACCAGCTATGAGCTGGGGCAGTTTGTGACTTGGCGCGATCCGAGCGCCCCTTCCTATCTGGTCGCCGAAGTAACGAGTGCGGCCGACAACAACAAGAGGCTCCGCGTGTACGCCTTGGATGTTGACGGGAAGAAAATATACACTCCAGGCCCCAATTGCACTCTTGAGGAGGGATTCCTTGTTCCGACCGTTTTCGGATTTTCCGGACGGAACCCCGAGGCACCCCCGCTATCCAGCATCTACCGCGTCGATAAGGAGACCACGCGGGACTTCGTGCGCCTGATTGCCGTCAACGCCAGCGACGGTTCTGCCCAGACCCAGATCGGCTGCTACGAGCCCGATGAAACGCTGCCGTCCTATCGCCGAATCCGCGTGCCGAACAAATCGTGGGTTCGGATCAAATACAAGAAGGCGAACAACGACATCCGCCGGCTGGCCGATTTCATCAATCTCGACAATTACGAGGCATTGCGGCTCGCGTGCCGGGCCGTCAAGTATCGGGACGATGACAAGTGGGATCAGGCCCGTGCCGCAGAGGCCGAGGCCACGCGGATTCTTTCAGAGGAGGCCGAAAGTCTTCTTCCCAGCGGCCCCCGCGTACCCCAGATAATCAACGGCGTTTTTAACGACAACGGAGACAGTCTTTTCTATTCGTCCGGGGGCGACCGGGAGAGATGGTAAATGCCAGACGCCAAGACATTCGTTGACGGATCAAGCTCCTTCGTGATGGGCGCGGACAGCTATACGATGTCCACCGACCTGGGGGAGAGGGAGTATGTGATGTCTCAGAACTGCACGGCCCGCGGTGGCATTGCGCAGACCCGACCCGGAACGCGCAGTCTCTTCTGTCTCCCGGATGGGAGGTTTCAGGGACAGACGATGTTCACGCCGTCAAGCGGGGTTCCGCAGTTGGTCTCGGCGGTTGGCGGAAAGATTTACGTGTCGTCGGCGCCCTTCACCGATTATTACCAGCTGACCAATCTTCAGTTTTCTCCGGACTCGGAGTTCGTTGCTTGGGCGTCCACGCTCAAGAGCACCGAAATCACCAACACTGGAGAGATTATACCGCTGAATTCTCCCTACAGCGTACTGATCATCCAGGACCAGGTGACAAGGGCTGGCTATTGGGACGGTTCGATGTCGGGCCACCTCAACCCGGCTCCCGATCCGGACGTGACGGACGACACGCTTCTGCCGGGTTACAACCAGACCCCCATTGGCCTGTGGATGATCTGGAGCGGAAACCGGCTGTGGGTGAGCAACGAAAATCTCATTTACGCCTCGGACATCGGCGATCCGCTCAGTTTCACGGAGGCCACCTACCTGAACGAAGGGCGTGCGTTTGTGCTTTCCGGGCCATGCACCGGCATGATCGAGGTTCCCTCTGAAGACAGCGCAGCCAAAGGATTCATCGCCTTCACGGCTTCGGTGGC
>JALHNN010000500.1 GCA_022843505.1 Sulfuritalea sp. | reverse complement strand
CAGAAGGCCTCAGCGGTCTGGCCCGAGAGCGTGCGGCCGGAGGCGTCGGTGATGGTGCCGGAGATCATCAGCGGCCAGCGTCGGCCGGCCTCGTCGAAGAACTTCTCGATGGCGAACAGGGCGGCCTTGGCGTTGAGCGTGTCGAACACGGTCTCGACCAGCAGGATGTCCACGCCGCCGGCGGTGAGGCCGCGCGCGGCTTCGAGGTAGTCGGAGACGAGCTGGTCGAACGTGACATTGCGCGCTCCCGGATCGTTCACATCGGGCGAGAGCGAGGCGGTGCGCGAGGTGGGGCCGAGCACGCCGGCCACGAAGCGCGGCTTGTCCGGCGTCGAATGCTTGTCGGCCAGGCCGCGCGCGAGCTGCGCCGCGGCGACGTTGAGCTCATAGGCCAGCTCGGCCAGGCCATACTCGCCCTGGGAGACGCGGGTGCCGTTGAAGCTGTTGGTCTCGATGATGTCGGCGCCGGCTTCGAGGTAGGCCTCGTGGATGCCGCCGATGACATCGGGCCGCGTCAGGCACAGCAGGTCGTTGTTGCCCTTGAGATCCTTGGGGTGACCCGCGAAACGCTCGCCGCGGTAATCCGCCTCGACCAGCTTGCGCCGCTGTACCATGGTGCCCATGGCGCCGTCGAGGATCAGAATGCGCTGCGCCAGGAGTTCGCGCAGCTCGGCGCTGCGATCGGGTTGCCAGCGGGAAGTGTCGGTGCTTGCGGCGGTCATGCGTCTCTCCAATCCATGACCGGGGCAGGGAGCGCGACTCGCAATGCGGCTCACCAGAATCCCCGGGTTAAACCAAGGTCAGGCGAGCGCCGTTGACAACGGATTCCGAGCCTAGGGTGATGACCGGCAGGCCAACCTTGCAGCGCTCCTCGGAAACGAGGCGCGATTATAACGCCGTGGCGCCAGCGCCGACTTTCGGGCTTACGTCAGCACTGCGTGCCGCAGGTCTCCACCGGCAAACCGCGCTTGAGCCAGCCCGGCCCGGCGCCGCTCCCGGCCATGCCCTCTTTGACGTTGTACACCCGGGTGAAGCCCTGGCTTTGCAGGTAGCGCTGGACCTGCGTGGTGCGGTTGCCGGTGCGGCAGATCAGCGCGATCGGCGCGTTCCTGTCGCCCTTGACCTGTTCCAGCAGGGCGTTGGTGAAGCCGGGCGCGCCTTGCGGATGCAGCATGTTGATCAGCCTGGCGCCCTTGGCGACGCCGGTTTCCTTCCACTCCGGCGGCGTACGGATGTCGATCAGGGTGATCTTGCCGGCGGCCACGGCCGCGGCGGCGTCGGCGGCCGTCATGTCGGGGTTGGCCTGGGCTGCCCAGGACGTGACGGCGAGCATCAGAGTCAGCGCCAGTCGGCGCAGGCAGGTAGGGATCATGGGGCGGTTCTCAGGAATACAGGCGGTACGGGCCAATTCAATGCGGGGCGTCCTCGCGGCGATCAACCCGAATCACCTTGCCGGCCGGGTCGAAATAAACATGGTAGAAGGCCCGACCACCGGGAAATGCGGCCTCCACCTTCCATTCCCATACCACTTCGGGCTTGCGCTCGGACTTGATCTCGCTGCGCGGCTTGCCCAGCAGGCGCCGCACCTGCACTTCGGTCCAGCCCGTTTCGATGCGCGCCAGATGCTTGTCAGTGAGGGTCTGCTCCAGGGTCTGCAGCACGCCTGCCGCATTCAGGGTCAGCATCCAGCATTGCGTGCCCTCCGGCTGGCCGCTGTACTCCCAGGTCGTGCCGCCATCGGCATTGGGCCATTCCATGCCCGGCGCGCCCAGGCGTGCGCGGATCTCCTGCGCGGTGGAAACGCCGGGCTTGAGCTGTTCCATCGGGCTGCTGCCGCAGCCGACGAGGCCGAGGATGGAGGCGAAGGCGGCAAGAAAACGTGAGAGCGGGTTCATGCCGCGATGATACCGGAGCACCGGGGCGGTCCCGGCCCTTGGTCTAAAATGGATAGTTCTCGAAAGGACACGCCATGGACCACCTGACCCCCAAGGAAGCCGCCAAATTCCTCCACGACAATCCCAAGGCGCTGTTCATCGACTGCCGCAGCGAAATGGAGTTTCTCTTCGTCGGGCATCCGGCCGGTGCCCTGCACGTGTCGTGGAACGACGGCCCGGACTGGGACGTCAATCCGCATTTCGTCGGCGAGGTGAAGAAGTTCGCCGGACACGCCCATGATCGCCCGGTGGTGCTGATCTGCCGCAGCGGCAACCGCTCGGTCGACGCCGGGCTGGCGCTGGAAGCGGCCGGCTTCACCAGCGTGTTCAACGTGCTGCATGGATTCGAGGGCGAACTTGACGACAACCACCATCGGGGATCGATGAACGGCTGGCGCTTTGAAGGCCTGCCCTGGGAGCAGTGCTGAGCGGTGACGCGGGAGCGCTCAGCGGCGCGCGTCGATTGCCTGCAGGGCCAGGTTCAGGCGCTCGGCTCGGGCCAGCGTTTTCGCCTCGAGTTCGCGCATGCTGCCGCTGAGGTGTTCGAGCTCCTCGCCGAGGAAGCTCAGTTGCGACCACATCATGTTCGAGATCGCCGACAGCGCCTGCTGCGGCGAATCGGCGCGGCGGATTTCATGGTCGATCTCGCGTTGCAGGCGCACGCCCGTCTTGCGCTGCCCGCCCGAGGCGTCGAGAAAGGCTTCGATCGTGGCGCGCCGCCGTTGCTCAAAGGCATCCGGCGAACGTTGCGCGAGCTCTGCCCATTCCTGAAAATCAAATTCGTTTTCCATGTGTCGTCCCCCTCCAGGAATTCACACAGCAGCCCATCACTCGGAACAGCCCAACCAGCATACCGCGATAGCGTAATAGAAGAATAGCAGTTTAAATCTAAAGTAGTAGGAAGAAAATCACGGCCTGATGCGACTGCTGGCACCGCCGGCCCGGCGACCCGTAACGGTGTCGC
>JALHNN010000499.1 GCA_022843505.1 Sulfuritalea sp. | reverse complement strand
TGGTCTATACGCGTGGCCATCCCTGGGATTACGACCACTGGGCGGCGCTGGGCAACGCCGGCTGGTCCTGGCGCGAGGTATTGCCGTATTTCAGGAAGTCGGAGCACAACGAAAAGTTCGGCGGCGAGTACCACGGTCAGGGCGGGCCGCTCAACGTGGCCGACCTGCGCTCGATGAACCCCTTCCAGCAGATCTACCTCGAGGCGGCGCGCCAGACCGGGTTCAAGCTGATCGACGATTTCAACGGTCCCGACCAGGAGGGCATCGGCATCTACCAGGTGATGCAGAGGGACGGCGAGCGCTGGAACGCGGCGCGTGCCTACCTGGGCCCGCATCTCGCGAGCCGCCCCAACCTGGCGGTCATCACCCAGGCGCGTGCGCGGCGCGTCCTGTTCGCCGGCAAACGCGCCAGCGGCGTGGAGTTCCAGCAGGGCGGCGATTTCCGGACCCTACAGGCCCGGCGCGAAGTGATCCTGGCGGCCGGTGCGATCCAGTCGCCGCAGTTGCTGATGCTCTCCGGCATCGGCGCCGGTGCCGAGTTGCAGGCTTTCGGCATCCCGGTGGTCCACGAGCTTCCCGGCGTCGGCAAGAACCTGCAGGACCATCCCGACTATGTCTTCAACTACCGCGCCAGGTCGCTGGACCTGCTCGGCATCTCCCTGGGCGGCTCGCTGCAGATGATCAAGGAGATCCGCCGCTACCGGCGCGATCGCACCGGCATGATGTCGTCAAACGGCGCCGAGGGCGGCGGCTTCCTGCGACGCTTTGCCGATTCCCCGGCGCCGGACTTCCAGCTGCATTTCGTGGTCGGCATGATCGACAACCACGCGCGCAAGCTGCACCTCGGGCATGGCTATTCCTGCCACGTCTGCCTGCTGCGGCCGAAGAGCGTCGGCACCCTGGCGCTGGCCAGCGCCGATCCGCTGGCGGCGCCGCGCATCGATCCGAACTTCCTCGGCCACCCGGACGATCTCGACGCCATGGTCGACGGCTTCAAGCTCACCCGCAAGCTGATGGACGCGCCGATCCTGGCCGGCATCCGCACCGGCGAGGTCTACACGGAAGGGATACATTCCGACGAGGCGATCCGCGAGGAACTCAAGACCCGTTCCGACACCATCTACCACCCGGTCGGCACCTGCAAGATGGGCAGTGATGCGATGGCGGTGGTCGACGCCCGCTTGCGCGTGCAGGGCGTTGGCGGCCTGCGCGTGGTCGATGCCTCGATCATGCCGACGCTGGTCGGCGGCAACACGACGGCGCCGACCCTGATGATCGGCGAAAAGGCCGCCGAGATGATACGCAGCGATGCGGCGCGCGCCGGCTGATTCGTCGTCCGGCGGGAGATCGCCGGATGGTCCGCAGCCGGCCTGCTTCCGGGGGCGGCCACGGGTCGCGCAAGGCGATGATGGGTGTTAGAGTTCAAAGTTCGCAACGGTTGATGCACGGTTTCGACATGGGAGAGAACCCGTCGGGCGGTTGCTTAGGAGGAGAGTTTCCTTGATATCGGATTTGTTCGGCGATTCATTTCGCACCACGGCACTCGGTGCCGCCATGAAGGGCGCCGGCCTGGCCGTGCGCTTCCTGCCCATCCCGCAGCCGACGATCCTGGTCGGGCCGGGGGCCAGCGGCAGGCTGGGGCAGACCATCGCCGGCTTCGGCCACCGCAAGATCCTCATCGTCACCGACAGCATCATCTCCAAGCTCGGCCTGCTCGATGACCTGACCTCGGCCCTGACGGCGGGCGGCGCGCAGTACGTGGTGTTCGACTCGATCACGCCCGACGCACCGATTCCGCTGATCGAGGAGGGCATCGACTTCTATGAGGCGAACGACTGCGACGCCATCGTCGCCTTCGGCGGTGGTTCCTCGATGGATGCCTCCAAGGCCATTGCCGCCGCGGTATCAAATCCCGGCAAGTCGCTGCGCGAGCTGGCCGGCTATTTCAAGGGCCTGCACACGCCGGTCAAGGTCTATGCCGTGCCCACCACCGCCGGCACCGGTTCGGAAGTCACCGTTGCCGCGGTGATCTCGGACCCGGAACGCCAGGCCAAGCTGGTGATCGTCGATACGCGCCTGGTACCGAAGATGGCGGCGCTCGATCCCTGCCTGATGACCGGGCTGCCGCCGCACATCACCGCGGCGACCGGCATCGACGCCCTGACGCATGCGATCGAGTCCTTCATCGGCAAGTGGGCCAATCCCTACACGGACGACATGGCCCTGTCCGCCGTCGGGCTGATCTTCGACAATCTGCGGATTGCCTACAGCGACGGCAAGAACCTCGCCGCGCGGGAGAAGATGGCCCTGGCGGCCACCTACGCCGGCCTTGCCTTCACGCGTGCCAACGTCGGTTACGTGCATGCCATCGCCCACCAGTTCGGCGGCCGCTACCACACGCCGCACGGCCTGGCCAATGCCATCATGTTGCCGCTGGTGCTCAAGTACTCGCTGCCGGCGGTCACCGACCGGCTGGCCCTGCTGGCGGTGCGCGCCAGGCTCGGCAAGGAAAGCGAAGGCGAAGACGCTCTGGCTGAAAAGTTCCTCGCTGCCGTCGAGCAGCTCAATCGCGACCTCGGCATCCCGACCTTCCTCGCCGCGCTGAAGGCGTCCGACATTCCGCAACTGGCCGAAGCCGCCTGCCGCGAAGCCCATACGGGTTACCCGGTGCCGCGGTACATGACGCAGGCGCAGTGCGAGGACCTGATCCGCCAGGTGCTGCCGCCGAACGCCGGGGAAAAGAAGCCGCCCGCGGCGGCGAAGAAGCCGGCTGCGTCGCCAGGGAAAGTCGCCGCCGCGCCAAAGACGCCCGCCGCTGCGGCGAAGAAGCCCGTCCGGCGTGCGAGCAAGCCCGGCTAGCCCCCATCCGCTTCCGGTGCAGACACGAATTGCTGGTCGAACA
>JALHNN010000498.1 GCA_022843505.1 Sulfuritalea sp. | reverse complement strand
CTTCAAGAAGGTCAACGATACCCACGGCCATTATGTCGGCGACCTCGTCATCAAGGACTTCGCGACGCGAGCGCAGCAGATGCTGCGGGTGCCGGACATCCTGGCGCGCTTCGGCGGCGAGGAGTTCACCATCCTGCTGCCGGACACCGGCATCGCCGAGGCGCGAAACGTCGCCGAGCGCATCCGCCGCGAGATCGAGAACCGCCGCGACGCCGCGCTGCCCGCCTATACCGTGAGCATCGGCCTGGCCGTCACGCAGGGCAAGGCGGGAGACGCGGCCGACATCGAAGCCCTGATCGCCGACGCCGACGCCGGGCTCTACCGGGCGAAGCAGGGCGGTCGCAACCGCGTCGAAGGCTAGCTTGCCCGCCGATCGCGGCTAAACTGCGGCCCGTTCCCCCCACCTGGAATTTCCTGACCATGGCCGGTGCCAGCCTCCTAGCCCTGCTCGACGACATCGCCACCATCCTCGACGACGTGGCGCTGATGACCAAGGTCGCGGCGAAGAAGACCGCCGGCGTGCTCGGCGACGACCTGGCGCTGAACGCCCAGCAGGTGGCCGGCGTGCGTGCCGAGCGCGAGCTGCCGGTGGTCTGGGCGGTGGGGGTCGGTTCGCTGAAGAACAAGCTGATCCTGGTGCCGGCGGCGCTGGCCATCAGCGCCCTGCTGCCCCAGGCGATCACGCCGCTCTTGATGCTGGGCGGCCTCTACCTGTGCTTCGAGGGCGTCGAGAAGCTGGCGCACAAGTGGCTGCATGCGCCGGCCGACGACGAGGCGCACCATGCCGAGCAACTCGCGCTGCTGGCCGATCCGGCGGTCGACCTGGTTGCGCTGGAAAAAGACAAGATCAAGGGCGCGATCCGCACCGACTTCGTGCTCTCGGCCGAGATCATCGTCATCGCCCTGGGCACCGTGGCCGACAAGCCCTTTGCCACCCAGGTGGCGGTGCTCTCCGGCATCGGCCTGCTGATGACCGTCGGGGTGTATGGGCTGGTCGCCGCCATCGTCAAGATGGATGATGCCGGCGCCTGGTTGCTTGAGCGCGGCGGGCGCGTGCAGGTGGTCGTGGGACGCGCCCTGCTGCTGGCGGCGCCGAAGCTGATGAAGGCACTGACGGTGATCGGCACGGCGGCGATGTTCCTGGTCGGTGGCGGCATCCTGATGCACGGCATGCCCGGCGGCCACGCCCTCACCCATGCCGTCGAGGCCGTCGCCGGACCGCTGGCGGTGCTTGCCACCAGCCTCGCCGACATGCTGCTCGGTGTCGTCGCCGGCGCGCTGGCGCTGGGCGCGGTGACGCTGTTCGGTCGGCTGCGTGGCAAGGGCGGGGATCAGGCCGGGACGTAACCCCAAGCGGCGAACAGCGGGTCGGCAAAGGCGCGCTGTGCGAGATACCTGTCGTCCGCCGGGCGCGGCAGGCCGCGTCGCGTTTCCGTTACCAGCCCGGCAAAGCCCGCGGCGCGCAGGAGGTGCAGCGCCAGCCCGAGCCGCTCGAACTCGTGCAGCCTGCTCCAGACCGCGATGGCCTTGGTCGGGAACCAGCGGTCGGAAAAGCTCAGCACCAGCAGGCCGCCGGGTTTCAGCACGCGGTGGGCCTCGGCCAGCACCGCCGCCGGGTGCCGGAGGTATTCGATCGAGGCGGTACAGATCACGGCATCGAAGCGCGCATCGGCCCAGGGCAGCAGCGGGCAGGCATTGAGGTCCTGCACCACGCGTTCGGCGAGGCGCGGATTGGCCGCGAGTTCTTCGTCGTTGAGGCCCAGCCCGCACAGCTCGACATCGAGCGCGGGCGACAGGTGGCTGTCGTGGCTGGCCATCAGGTCGAGCACGCGCGATCCGGGGCGCAGCAGCCTGCCATAGAGCTCGGCGACGGCGGCGCGGCAACGCGCATCGAGGTGCTGCACCAGCCGCGGGCGCGCGTAGAAGGCGATGTCGGAGGCCTCGTCGCGGCGCGCCAGCGCCCCGGGCGGCAAATAGCAGCCCTCGGCAGTCGCGGGCGGCGCCTGCATGCCGGGGCCGTCGAAGAGCGTGGCGAGGCGGGTGCCGGCGGCAGCGTCGTCGCCCGATGGCACCAGCACCAGCCGGGCCTCGCGGCCTGCCAGCGGGTGGTTGGGGTCGAGCAGCAGAAACCCTCGCGGGTCGATGTCGAGCAGGCGCACCGGGTGCAGGTCGCGCGGGCCGGCGACGCTGCGGCCGAACAAGTGCGCGGGGTAGTGGCGCCCCGGCTGCAGCTCAGCGGGCAGCGACAAGCCGGCGGCATCGAGCACGATGCGCGGCTGGCCGCGGGGCCGGCACCAGGGCGCGGCATCGAGCGCCTGCTCTCCGCCTTGGCGTGCCTCCTCGCCGGCGGCCAGCCAGCGGCCGTCGGCACGCAGGGCGCCGGCTCCGACCTGGAGACGGTCGACGTGGCGGGCATGTTCGCTGCACCACTCCAGGCGTGCGGAATAGGTCGCGGCAAGAGTCGGCGCCGGGGATACGGCGATTGCGAGCTCGGGCGAGTTCATTTCGCCGCCCCCAGGCGAAGCAGCAGGCGCATCGGCGCACCGATGAGCGGCAGGCGGGCATACAGCTCGCCCGCGGCATCCCAGTAGTCGCGGTGTTCGGCAACGCGGCCGGTGGCGTCGAAGCGCAGGTGGCTCGCGCCCTGGACGCACATGGCCTGCGCGCCGAGGCCGCGGGTGCGGAAGTGGAATTCCCAGAGCAGCATCGCGCCATCCTCGCCGTCGAAGCGCGCGGTGACGACGAAGCGCGGGTCATCCACCTGGACAAACATGTGGCGGAAGATGCGCTCGATGGCGGCGATGCCGCGCACCTCGTTGAAGGGGTCCTTGAACTGCGCGTCGGCGGCGTAAAAGCGCGCGGCGTCGGCCACGGTCTCGGGGCGCAGGTTCTGGTACCAGGC
>JALHNN010000497.1 GCA_022843505.1 Sulfuritalea sp. | reverse complement strand
CTGAGCCCCAGCCGCGCCGCATGTGGGCCGGCGGGAGGCAGACTTTCCCACGGCCGCTGCGGGTGGGGGAGCGGGTGGAGCGTCGCTCGCGCGTGATCTCGGTCGAGCACAAGAGCGGACGCAGCGGCGATCTGGTGTTTGTCACGGTAGGCCACGAGTTCCACGGCGCGGCCGGCCTTTGCGTCACCGAGGAGCACGACATCGTGTACCGCGACCTGCCCGGCGCCGGATCGCCGGCGCGGTCCGCAGCGGATACCCTCCCCGGCTCCGCGAGGGACATGAGTTTTGCCGAAGCCCCGGCGGAAAGCACCTGGCAGCGGCGGATCGTTCCCGACGACGTGCTGCTGTTCCGCTACTCGGCGCTGACCTTCAACGGCCATCGCATCCACTATGATCGCCGCTACGTCACCGAGGTCGAGGGCTATCCGGGCCTGATCGTGCACGGGCCGCTGATCGCCACGCTGCTGGTCGACCTGCTGCGCCGGAACATGCCCGGGGCGGTGATCGCCGCCTTCGGCTTCCGCGCCCTCAAGCCGGTGTTCGACATCGCGCCCTTCTACCTCTGCGGCCGACCCGCGGCCGACGGCAGGGCCGCCAGGCTGTGGGCCCGCGACAGCGAGAACCACCTGACCATGGACATGCAGTTGACTCTCGCCTGAAGATGGCGAACATGGAGATGCCTCAGAAGGACGCAGATGCCTGCCGGGAAATCCGCGAGGCAGCGGGCAAGCTTTGCGCTTGCCGACGCTACGGCGGGACCGGCCGGGGCGTGCAACTCGTCATGCATAGGCAATGAAAATCGACCGCCTCGACCATCTGGTGCTCACGGTGCGCGACATCGACGCCAGCATCGATTTCTACCAGCGCGTGCTTGGCATGGAGGCGGTGAGCTTCGGCGCCGGCCGGCGTGCCTTGTCCTTCGGCAGGCAGAAGATCAACCTGCATCCGGCCGCCGCGCCGCTCAAGCCGCACGCGGCGCAGCCCGGGCCGGGAACGGCCGACCTGTGCCTGATCGCGGCGACGCCGCTGGTCGAGGTGATCGCCGAACTTCACGCCGAGGGTGTGGCGATCGAGGAGGGCCCGGTGCCGCGCACCGGCGCCATCGGCCCGATCACCTCGGTGTATTTCCGCGACCCGGACGGCAACCTGATCGAAGTCTCGAACTACGCATGACGAACAGAAAATCGCCGTGTCGTCAGCGCCGACTTTTCAGCGGCAACAGGCGATGAACGAGGCCGTCACTCCGCAAATCAAGCGCAATGTCGCGCTGCTCGCCGGCTGCCAGGCCCTGCTGCTGTGCAATGCCGTGACTCTGATCGCGGTCAACGGCCTGGCCGGTGCCAAACTCGCGCCGACGCCGGCACTGGCGACGCTGACCGTCACCGGCTATGTGATCGGCACGGCGCTGATGACCCTGCCGGCGTCCTGGTTCATGAAGCAATACGGCCGTCGGGCCGGTTTCATCGCCGGCGCGCTGCTTGGCATCCTCGGCGGCATTACCTGCGCCGTGGCCGTAAGCATCGGCAGCTTCTGGCTGCTATGCCTCGGCACGCTGTGCGCCGGCACCTACAACGCCTTCGGCTTGCAATACCGTTTCGCGGCGGCCGACATGGCGCCGGCCGCCTGGAAGCCGAAGGCGATCTCCTGGACGCTGGCCGGCGGCATCCTCGGCGGTTTCATCGGGCCCTGGGCGGGCAAGATCACGCGCGAGGTCTGGGCCGTCGAGTTCGCTGCCACCTACGCCTCGCTTTCGGTTTTCGCCGTCATCGCCCTGCTGATCGCCGGCCGTCTGCGCGTACCCGAGATGGCCGATGCCGGGCAGCAGGGCTCGGGCCGGCCGCTGGCCGAGATCGCGCGCCAGCCGGCCTTCGTCGTCGCCGTGCTGGCCGCGGCGCTGGGCTACGGCACCATGAACCTGCTGATGGCGGCGACGCCGCTGGCGATGGACATCTGCGGCCTGCCCTTCGGTGATGCCGCCTTTGTCCTGCAGTGGCATGTGCTCGGGATGTACGGCCCGTCCTTCTTCACCGGCAGCCTGATCAAGCGCTTCGGCGTGCTCAATGTCCTGATGGCCGGCGTGGTGCTGATGTTCGCCTGCATCGCGCTGGCGCTTTCCGGCGTGACCCTGATGCATTTCTGGTGGGCGCTGTTCCTGCTCGGTGTCGGCTGGAACTTCCTCTACATCGGCGGCACCACGCTGCTGACCGAGACCTACAAGCCCGCCGAGCGTGCCAAGGTGCAGGGCGGCAACGACTTCATGGTCTTCGGCGTGCAGGCCGTGTCCTCGCTGTCGGCCGGCGCGCTGGTGCTCGGCGGTGGCTGGAGCACCCTCAACCTGTATGCCATCCCCGCGGTGGTCGTGATCGCGTGCGGCGTCGGCGCGTTGATGCTGCACCACCGGCGCCTGTCCGTCGCCCAGCGCTGACCCGGAGCCAGCCATGTCGCAACTCTTTTCCCCCTATGCCATCGGCGGCGTAAGCCTGGCCAACCGCATCGTCATCGCGCCGATGTGCCAGTACTCCGCCGACGACGGCAATGCCAACGACTGGCACCTGATGCACTACGGCAAGCTGGCGCTGTCCGGTGCCGGGCTGCTGATTATCGAAGCGACCGGCGTCGAGCCGGAGGGGCGCATCACGCCGGGTTGCCTCGGGCTGTGGAACGATGCCAACGAGGCGGCCCTGCAGCGAACCCTGAAGGCCGTGCGCGGGCACAGCCGCATGCCGATCGCCATCCAGCTCGCCCACGCCGGGCGCAAGGCGTCGAGCCACAAGCCCTGGGACGGCGGCCAACTGATCCCGCCGGACGCGGGCGGCTGGCTGCCCGTCGCACCGTCCGCGCTGCCGCATGCGGCGCACGAGGCGCCGCCGCTGGCGCTGGACGCGGCGGGCATGGAGCGCGTG
>JALHNN010000496.1 GCA_022843505.1 Sulfuritalea sp. | reverse complement strand
CCTGGCCTCGCGCTCCGGCGGCGAGCTCTTCCGCTACGCCGTCACCCCACAGGCATCGGCTCTGGCCGAGCACTGCGCGCGGCGCGGCATCCTGCTCCGCCAGTTCCACCCACCCGCGGCGCTGCGCGTCGGCCTGCCCGGCAGCGATGCTGAATGGGAGCGCCTGGCACAGGCCCTGCGCGACTTCGACTGGAACCGACCATGAGACTCCTGCTTCCCCTCCTGCTCTGCTTCGTGCTGGGCGGCGCCCGCGCCGAGATCCTGCTCAAGGACGATCGCGGCGTCACGGTGCGCCTTCCCGGCCCGGCGCAGCGCATCGTCAGCCTGGCGCCGCACATCACCGAGGTGCTCTACGCCGCCGGCGCCGGCAACCGCATCGTCGGCACTGTCGAGTACAGCGACTATCCCGAGGCGGCGCAGAAGATCCGCCGCGTCGGTGGCTACTCGCGGCTCGACCTCGAAGCCATCGCCGCGCTCAAGCCCGATCTCGTCATCGGCTGGCAAAGCGGCAATGCCGCCTCCCACGTCGACAAGCTGGAAAAGATCGGGTTGACCACTTTCGTTTCCCAGCCCGACCGCATCGAGGACATCGCCGCCACGCTCGAGAGCTACGGCCAGCTGGCCGGCACCGGGGCCGTGGCGCAGCCGGCGGCGCAGGCCTTCCGCGAGCGCCTGGCCGCCTTGCGCGCGCGCTACGCCAAGCGCGAGCCGCTGCGCGTCTTCTACCAGGTCTGGAAGCAGCCGCTGACAACGGTCAACGGCCGCCAGATCATCAGCGATGCGATCCGCCTGTGCGGCGGCAGCAACGTCTTCGACGAGCTGCAAAGCCTCGCGCCCAAGGTCAGCGTCGAGGCCGTGCTGGCCGCCAATCCGGAGGTGATCCTCGCCAGCGGCATGGGCGAGGAGCGCCCGGAGTGGCTGGACGACTGGCGGCGCTGGAAGCAGCTGGCGGCGGTGGCCCGCGACAACCTCTACTTCGTGCCGCCGGCGCTGATCCAGCGCCACACGCCGCGTTTCCTCGAGGGCACCGAGATCATCTGCAAGCACCTGGAGACGGCGCGCACCAAGCGGCCGCGCTGAGCATGGCCCGCCTGCCGCAGCGCATCGTCTGCCTGACGACGGAAACCGTCGAGGTCCTGTATGCCCTCGGCGAGGAGCATCGCATCGTCGGCATCAGCGGCTACACGGTGCGCCCGCCCCGGGTGCGCAAGGAAAAGCCCAAGGTCTTCGCCTTCACCAGCGGCGACCTGAACAAGATCCTCGCCGTCCAACCCGACCTCGTCTTCAGTTTCTCCAACCTCCAGGCCGACATCGCGCGCGAGCTGATCCAGGCCGGCGTCGCGGTGCACGCCTTCAATCAGCGCAGCGTCGAGGACATCCTCGCCATGGTCGAGACGGTGGGCCGCCTGGTCGGTGCCGAGGCCCGCGCCCTGGACCTTGTGACCGCACTGGAAGCTCGGATCGGCGCCGCGCGCGACGCCGGCGCCCGCATCGTCGAGCGCGCCGGGCGGCGGCCGCGGGTCTTCTTCGAGGAATGGGACGAGCCGCTGATCAGCGGCATCCGCTGGGTTTCGGAACTGATCGCCATCGCTGGCGGCGAGGACGTCTTTGCCGAGCGCGCTACGCAGCAGTCGGCGCGCGAGCGCATCATCGCCGACCCGGGCGAGGTGCTGGCGCGGCAGCCGGACATCGTCATCGGCTCGTGGTGCGGCAAGCACTTCCGCCCCGAGCGCGTCGCCGCGCGCGCCGGCTGGGACGCCATGCCCGCGGTGCGCGGCGGCTGCGTGCATGAGATCAAGTCGGCGCTGATCCTGACGCCGGGCCCGGTGGCAATCGAGGAAGGACTGCCGGCGCTGCTGAAAATTTTCGAGGCGTGGGCAGGCGCGAGCTGAACAATTCGCCGTGTCGCCAGCGCCGACTCTTGCGCGGCCCTACATCAGGTTCATGCTCTTCAGCACCACGATGCCGGCGCTGGTGGTGAATAGCGAGCCGACCGTGGTCAGGGCCACGATGTTGGCCGCCAGAGCGGCGTTGCCGCCCATCGCGCGCACCATCACGTAGCTCGCCGCCGCGCTGGGCGCCGAGGACATCAGCAGCAGGATGCCGAGGTCCATGCCGCGAAAGCCCAGGGCCACCGCCGCCAGCACGAACACCAGCGGCACGGCCAGCAGCTTGCCGACCGCGCCCAGCACGGCATCGCGCGGATCATGGCGCAGGCTGCGGAAGTCGAGCGCGGCACCGGTGCACAGCAGGGCCAGCGGCAGGGTCAGGTTGGCGAAGTACTCGCCGGCCTGGACCAGGATGCCGGGCAGGCGCAGGCCCGACACGGCGATCGGCAGCGCCAGCAGGATGCCAATGATCAGCGGATTCAGCGCCACCGAGCGCACGATGCGGCCCAGGCTCTGGCTGGCGTGTAGCGAGGCGCTCAGGCTCACCACCGAGAGTACGTTGAACAGGATCGTGACCAGGCCGACGTAAAGCGAGGCGGCGGCCAGCCCGGTGGGGCCGTAGGCATTGACGCAGTAGGCCAGGCCGATGATGGCCATGTTGGAGCGGAAGATGCCCTGCACCACCACGCCCCGGTCGCGCGGCTCGCGCACCGCGAAGCGCGCCACCAGCCCGCCGCCGGCCCACACCAGTAGCGTCGCGGCGAGGCCGAAACCGATCAGCGGGAAGTTGGCCGAGGTATCCAGCCGCGTCTTGCTGACACTGATGAACAGCAGTGCCGGCAGGGTGACGTTGAACACCAGGCGCGAACCGACCTCGATGAAGGCATCGGTGAGCATGCCGATGCGCCGCAGCCAGACGCCGAGGCCGAGGATCAGGAAGATCGGGCCGGTGACGGAGAGCGAGAATTCAAGGGTGGCGAGGAAGTCGGCAAGCATGCGCCACTATGGCACAGGGCG
>JALHNN010000495.1 GCA_022843505.1 Sulfuritalea sp. | reverse complement strand
GAACTGCCGCGCGACCTCCTTTGCGGCGACCGGATCGCCGGCCTTGGCCTGCCGCTTGAGGGCGGCGAGTCTGCCCGTATCGAGGACGCTGGAGGTGGCGAGATCGGCGCTCATGCGGGCAGAGGGGATGCGTCAGATGATTTCCAGCTCGGCGCGCAGGGCGCCGGCGGACTTCATGGCCTGCAGGATGGCGATCAGGTCCTGGGGATTGGCACCGAGGGCGTTCAGCGCGCGGACGATCTCGGCCAGGTTGGCGCCGGACTTGACGTGCATCAGCGCCGAACCCTCCTGCTTTATTTCGATCTGCGCGTTGGCCACAGCGGCCGTCTGGCCGCCGGACAATGCACCCGGCTGGCTTATGGTGTTGTCGGTGGTCACCGAGACCGAGAGCGCGCCATGGGCTACCGCGCAGTTGTCGAGCAGTACGGCCTGGTTCATCACCACCGAGCCGGTGCGGCTGTTCACGATCACCTTGGCGGCCATTCTTGACGGCGTCACCTCCAGGTTCTCGATGCGCCCGATGAAGGCCACGCGCTCGTCGGCGCTTGCCGGCGCCCTTACCCTCACCTGCCTGCCGTCGGCAGCGGTCGCCGTTCCCGGCGCCATGCTGTTGATCGCGCTTGCCATCTGCTGCGCGGTGCCGAAGTCCGTGTGGTTGAGCTCGAATTGCACGTATTCCCCCTGACCGAGGGGCATCGGCACTTCGCGTTCGACCGTGGCGCCGGCGGCGATGCGGCCTACCGACAGATGGTTGACCGTCACCTTGGAACCGGCGCCGGAGGCCCCGGCGCCAACCACCGTGACGTTGCCCTGGGCCATGGCGTAGATCTGACCGTCGGCGCCCTTCAACGGCGTCAGGATCAATGTTCCGCCCTTGAGGCTCTTGGCATTGCCGATCGAGGAGACGGTGATGTCGATGTTCTGGCCGGCGCGGGCAAAGGGCGGCAGGCTGGCCGTGACCATCACCGCGGCGACGTTCTTGAGCTGCAAGGACTGGCCGGGCGGCAGGTTGATGCCCATGGCCGAAAGCATGCTGATCATGCTCTGTACCGTGAACGGGGTTTGCGTGGTCTGGTCGCCGCTGCCGTCGAGACCGACGACGACGCCATAGCCGACCAGCTGGTTGGCGCGTACGCCGGCGATCGAGGCGATGTCCTTGATGCGTTCTGCACGGGCCAGGTCGGCGCCGAAGGTGATGCCGGCGATGCACAGTGCGGCCAGCAGCTTGCGATGGATGCTTGTCATGACGGATACCTCAGAAAGGCATGAAGCTCAGGAAGAAGCGGCCCAGCCAGCCCATGACCTGGGCCGAATCTATGAAGCCGTTGGCCTTGTACTCGATGCGGGCGTCGGCGATCTGGGTCGAGGTCACGGTGTTCGCCGAGCTGATGGTATTGGGATTGACCACGCCGGAGAAGCGGACGAACTCCTCGCCCTCCTTGAGGCCGATCTGCTTCTCGCCGGAGACCAGCAGGTTGCCGTTGGGATAGACCTCGATCACGGTGACGGTGATGGTGCCGGTGAAATCGTTGGACGAGGTGTTCTGTCCCGATCCGGTGAAATTGTTCGTGTCGCTGGCCGAAAGGGCCGTGCCCTGCGCACCCTTGAACGGCAGGCCGACGATGGTGGGGACGGTGACATCCACCGCCTGGCTGCGCGTGGTCTTGTTCTCGGACTTCTTCGAGGCCTGGACCTTCTCGGCAATGGTGATGGTCAGCGTATCGCCGACGAAGCGAGCGCGGCGATCCTCGAACAGCGGCCGCGCCGAAGCGACATTGAAGATCGCACCGCTGCTCGGTGCAATGTAGGCGCGCGCCTCGGGGCGAACACTCATGGGCTGATGGATCGCCGTGGTCGGCGCGGTGGTGACGCAGCCGCCCAGCAGGGCCAGCAAGGAGATGATCGAGAGCGCGTTTTTCATGATGTCATTCGTCCCTGAAAGCTGCGTCAGATGTTGCTCAGCTTGGAGAGCATCTGGTCGCAGGTGGTGACCGCCTTGGAATTCATCTCGTAGCCGCGCTGGGCCACGATCATGTTCACCAGTTCCTCGGCCACATTGACGTTGGAGGTTTCGACATAGCCCTGGTTGATCAGGCCGGTGCCGTTGGTGCCCGGCGTGGTTGGCGTGCCGGTGCCGGACGAGGCCGTCTCGACATACAGGTTCTGTCCCGTGCTCTGCAGGCCGCCGTTGTTGACGAAGCCGACCAGCTGGAGGTTGCCGGCGGGCTGGGGCGCGTTGTTGCCCGGCTGCGAATAGGTGACGATGCCGTCGGGCGAGACGGTGACGCTGATGGCGTTGGCCGGAATCGTGATCGGCGGACTCAGCGGATAACCGTTGGCGGTGACGATGAGGCCGTTGGCATCCTTGGTGAAGGAACCATCGCGGGTGTAGGACAGCGTGCCGTCGGGCATCTGGATCTGGAAGAAGCCATTGCCCTGGATCGCCAGGTCGAGCGGATTGTCGGTCTTCTGCACCGTGCCCTGGGTAAAGATGTGTTCCGTGGCGACCACGCGGACGCCGGTGCCCAGCGTCAGCCCGGAGGGAATCGCCGTGGCTTGCGACGACGAAGAACCCGGCTGGCGCAGGGTCTGGTAGAGCAGGTCTTCGAACACCGGGCGCGAACGCTTGAAACCGGTGGTGGAGACGTTGGCCAGGTTGCTGGTGATGACGTCCATCGATGTCTGGTGGGCATCGAGACCGGTCTTGGCAATCCAGAGGGAACGCATCATGGGGATCTGCTCCTGTTAATTGGGTTCAGGCGCCGTCAGTTGGAGCGCATGTTGGCCAGGTTCTGCAGCACCTGGTCGAGGATCTTGAAGGTCTGCGCGCTGGCCTGGTAGTTGCGCTGCTGTTCGATCAGGGCCACCAACTGCACGCCGAGATCGACATTGGACTGCTCGCGGGCAAAGCCCTGG
>JALHNN010000494.1 GCA_022843505.1 Sulfuritalea sp. | reverse complement strand
TGCCGAGGGGGTCGCCACCTACTTCGGCCTCGGCCTGGTCGATCCGGCCCTGCTCAGCCTGCAGGGCAACACGCTGGTGGTCGGCGCGCTCGGCGGTGGCGGCGGCGGCAGCTTCTGGGACGGGCTGGTGGTGCGCTGGTCGGCGCTGGCGGAGATCAACCCGCAGCAGGTGTTGAGCCTGGCGATTCCCGCCCTGACACTGGCGGTGCTGCTGTCCATCGATACGCTGAAGAGCTGCGTGGTGCTCGATGCGCTGACGCGCTCGCGCCACGACTCCAACCGCGAACTGATCGGCCAGGGACTGGCCAACCTGGGTTCCGGCGCGATCGGCGGCGTTCCCGGCGCCGGCACCATGGGCGCCACCCTGGTCAATGTCTCGGGCGGCGCCACCACCAGTTTTTCCGGACTGATCGAGGGCCTGCTCGCGCTGCTGGTCTTCCTGCTGCTGACCGGCCTGATCTCCTGGTTGCCGGTGTCGGCCCTGGCCGGCATCCTGATCGTGGTCGGCACGCGCATGATCGATCGCAACAGCCTGGCCTTCCTCAAGTCGCGCTCGACCATCCTCGACTTCTTCGTCATCGTCGCGGTGGTCGGCACGGCGCTGACCGTCAGCCTGATCGCGGCCTCCGGCGTCGGCATCGTGCTCGCGGTGGTCCTCTTCGTCCGCGAGCAGATCGGCGGTTCCATCATCCGCCGCCGGCTGCTGGGCAACGAAACCTTCTCCAAGCGCGTGCGCACCCACGCCGAGATGGAAATACTCACCGAGAAGGGCAGTCGCGCCGCCATCGTCCAGCTCCAGGGCAGCCTGTTCTTCGGCACGGCGGACCAGCTCTACCGCGTCCTCGAACCCGACCTCAAGACGCGCGACTTCCTGATCCTCGACATGCGCCGCATCCAGACCGTGGACGTCACGGCCGCCCACCTGCTGGAGCAGATCAAGGATATGCTGGCCGAGCGCAACGGCTTCCTGATCTTCAGCCAGATTCCCGAGAACCTGCCCTCCGGTCGCGACCTGCAGCAGTACTTCGGCCAGGTCGGCCTGCTCCATGCCGACAGCCCGGTGCGCGTGTTCCCGACCCAGGACGACGCGCTGGAATGGGTCGAGGACCGCATCATCCACGAAGCCATGTGCCTGATCAACGAGGAGGCGCCGCTGGAGCTGAGCGAAGTCGAACTCTTCGCCGGGCGCAAGGAGCAGACCCTGGCGGCGCTCGAGCAATGCATGGAAAAGCGCCATGTCGCCGCCGGAGAAACCATCTTCTCGCGCGGCGACGCCGGCGACGAACTGTTCCTGATCCGGCGCGGCGCGGTGCGCATCGTGCTGCCGCTGTCGGAACGCCAGTCGCATCACATCGGCACCTTCGGCCGCGGCGCCTTCTTCGGCGAAATGGCTTTCCTCGATGGCGAAGTACGTTCGGCCAACGCCGTGGCCTTCAACCACTGCGAGCTCTACGTGCTGTCGCGCAAGGCCTTCGACCGTTTCGCCGACGAGCACAAGAAACTCGGCCTGCGCCTCATGGAAGGCATCGCCAGCGTCCTCGCCAGCCGCCTGCGCTACACCAATGCCGAGCTGCGCGTGCTCGAGTCCTGAGCCAGGGGGGTCGCGCCGCACCAGCCCACGGCGCTTGCTTTGGCTGCTCGCCCTGTCTTGCCTTGCAGCGTCGAGCGGGCCGACAGGTGCCGCGGACGGAGCCCACTGGAAATCGCCGGACTACCTGGTGGATGCCTTCGTCGAAATCGCCCTGGGCAGCGAACATGACGTCCGGCGACGCCAGGTGCGCAAATGGGCCACGCCGATCCACTACGCCCTGATCCACCAGGCCGGCGACGCCGAGCTGCATGAGCGCCTGATTCGCACCCATTTCGAGCACCTGGCCGAACTCACCGGCGTGAGCATCCGTCCGGCGGCAAGCATCGAGGCCGCCAACTATGTCGTGGTGCTGACATCGGAATCGCGCCTCAAGGATGACCTTCAGCGCCATCTTGGCGGGTACCCGGCAGCGCAGCGGGACAAGTTCTTCCGCGAAACCGTATGCCTGGGGACGTTCAACTCATCGCGGCGCAGCGGACGCATCACGCGCGCCGTGGCCATCATCCCGGTGGACCGGGCGCGGGCGCGCGGCAAGCTGCCGGCCTGCATCGTCGAGGAGCTGACCCAGGTCCTTGGCCTGCCCAATGATTCGGACAAGGTGTACCCGTCGATATTCAACGATCATTCGACCGACATCTTCCTCACCGGCCTGGATGTCCTGCTGCTCAGGATGCTCTATGACCCGCGCATCGCCCATGGCATGGAGGAGGCCGAGCTGCGGCCCCTGCTGCGCACGATAGCCGTCGAAATCACGCGGGATGGCGGTTTCGAGAAGGCCGAGCGCGCTGCCGCCGCGGGAGGGCTGTCGGGCCTGATCCCGTAGGACGCATCAAATCGCGCCGGCCTCGCGAAGCGCGCCGATTTGCTCGGCGTCGCGCCCGAGCTCGCGCAGGATGGCCTCGGTGTCCTGACCCAGCAGCGGCGGCGCCAGGCGATAGTCGATCGGCGTCGCCGAATAGCGGATCGGGTTCGCCACCTGCGGCGCGCCGCCTCCCGCCGCGTGCGGCATGTCGACCTTCAGCTGGCGATGGATCACCTGCGGATCGGCAAAGACCCCGGCCAGGTCGTTGATCGGGCCGCAGGGCACGGCGGCATTCTCCAGCAGGGCGATCCACTCGGCCGTGGTCTTCATCACCGTGGTCCGGCGCAGCAGCGGCAGCAGTTCGGCGCGGTGCCTGACGCGCGCGGCGTTGCTCGCGAAGAGCTCGTCGCGAGCCCATTCGCCATGGCCGGCGAGCTCGCAGAAGCGCGCGAACTGGCCGTCGTTGCCGATGGCCAGGATCATGTCGCCGTCGGCCGTGGGGAAGTCCTGGTAGGGGACGATGTTGGGAT
>JALHNN010000493.1 GCA_022843505.1 Sulfuritalea sp. | reverse complement strand
TTGTCCTTTTTCACGCTGCGGGTTGCACCGCCGACCGTCTTGGTCGGCTTGCCGACCGCGCCGGGCGAAAAATCACCCGGGCCGGTCGATGCCGGCGACGACCCCGCGGCCGGCGGCGCCTCCCGGTTGGCCGGCGCCGGGTACTGCGCGAGCGCCGCTCCCGACGCCAGGATGGCGCAGGACATCACTATCGCGAACTTGTTCATGTCGACTCCCCTATTTTTTGATGCACTCGTCAATCTGACCGACCACCCGGATCAACTGATCGCGGGCGGCCGCAAGAGATTCGGTCAGGCCTGCCGCGCCACCCGCCGACCTCGCCCCGCGTCGCGCCTGGGTCGAAAGGTAGCTGGCCAGTCTCGGCATCAGCTTGCCGAGCAGATCCGGATTGTCGCACAGCTCCAGCAGGGAGAGGATGCCGATGCGGGCATTGCCTTCCGGCCGGAATCCCCCGGGCAGGGCTCCCTGCGGCTGGACGCCGCAAATCCATACCAGGTCGCCGCGTCCGGCGCAGAACCCGCCATCGCGCGTCGCGATGTCCACCCGGCCGTCGATGACGAAGGCGATCTCGGCCTGCCCCGGTTGAAACACCGTCACGTCGCCGGCGCTCCAGGTCCGAAGCGCCTTTGCCACCCGGCGCAGTTCGATCTGCTCCAGCCCCTCGAACAGGCTGACGCCCATCGCCCGCAGCGCCTCGGTGGCGACATCGCCCAGGGTCTCCCCGGGCTGCACCGGCTTGCGCGGCGACAGTGCGGCGCCAAAAGCCTCCCAGCCGGCAAATCGATCCGACGGCAGCTTGGCCAGGGCCCGATTGACCGCCGACACGAGTCCCTCGGGCAGGTCGCTGCGCAGGCTTTCGATCTTCGGCGCATCCGTGTACAGGATCTTGAACGAAACCGCCTGCGAATCGGGAGCATCGAAGGGCAAGGTGCCGGTCAGCAACTGGAACAGCACCACGCCCAGGGAAAACATGTCCGATCTCGAGTCGAGGTTGTCGCCGCGCACCTGTTCCGGCGACATGTAGGCCGGCGACCCGAAATTGGCAATGGCCGACTTGTCCAGGTTGCGGAAGATGGCGCCGCCGAAATCCGTGATGCGGATCTCGCCGCGCGCCGCGCGCAGGATGTTGGCCGGCTTGATGTCGCGATGGACCACCCCGCAACGCGACGCGTATCCCAGCGCGATGCAGCACTTGCGGGCGATCTCGAGCACCTCCTCGACCGGCAGTCGGGCTGCGGGCGCCGAATAGGGCTGCAGGTCGCCGCCGTCGACATACTCCATCACCACGTAGTCGTATTCGTTGTCGGCGAAGGTCTCGAACACGGTGATCAGGTAGGGATGGAACAGCTTCCAGCTCAGGGTGGTTTCATTCGCCACCAGGATGCGCCGGTGTTCCGGGTCGGTGCCGCCGCCTTCGCCGCGGATCACCTTGATCGCCACTTCGGCCGACGACCGTTCGCAGCGGGCGCGGAATACCTTGCCGCTCGCGCCCTGCCCCAGTAGCGGACCGAGTTCGTAGCCCTGCCCGCGCAGGCGGGCGACGAGTTCGGGCAGTTTCACGACGCCGCCTCCGCCGGCGCCGGAATCCGACCGACGACGTGGAATACCTCGACCGCCTCGCGCTTGCCCTGCAGGCGAAACTCGCCGAGGCGCTCGACAGCGAAGCTCGGGTCCAGGCAGTAGCGCGTCGTTTCGCTGACCAGGATCCGGCTCGACCTGTCGCCGCGCCCGGCCTTGTCCAAGCCCTCCAGGCGTGCCGCGACGTTGACCGTGTCGCCGATCACCGTGTATTCCATGCGCTGCGGACTGCCGATGCTGCCGGCGACCACGGGGCCGGTATGGATGCCCATGCGCACGGCAATGGCGGGCAATCCGGCGCTCTTGTAGGCCTCGTTGAGCCGGTCGATCGCCGTGGCGAACTCGAGCGCGGCGGCAACGGCACGGCGCGCATCGTCGAAAATCTCGTCCTTGCAGCGGCGCGGTATCGGCAGCCCGAACACGGCCATCACCGCGTCGCCGATGAACTTGTCTACCGATCCGCCATGGCGATGGATGATGGAAACCGCGGCCTCGAAATAGCCGTTCAGCAGTTCGGTCAGTTCCTTCGGCGCCAACACCTCTGCCTTGGAGGTGAATCCGGCGAGGTCGCAGAAGAACACCGTCGCGACCATTTGCTGGGGTGCCGGCATGCCGCGGCTGTCGAGCACTTCATCGCGCCGTGCCCAGATCTGTTCCGCCACGTCGCGGGAGAAATAGCGGCTGAACAGGCTCATCAGCTGCTTTCGCTGTTGCGACTGGTTGTGCATCGAGTAGGCGATCGCCACCCCCATGGCACCGAACCAGGCCAGCAGCGCCGGTACCAGCGCCAGCCACCAGCCCGCCGCGTACAGCGCGCCGTGTACCGCGGCGATCACCATGCCGCCACCCGCCCCGGCCGCGATCAGCAGCGGCAAGCGGTTCAGGCGCCACCCGGCAACAACGGCACATGCGGCCAGCAGGGCGATCCAGAACGCCCCGAGCGGACGCGGCAGGCCGAGCACCTGGCGCCCCTCCCCCGCGGCAAGGCGCATCAACTGCGCCACCACCTGGGCGTGCACCTCGATGCCGAAGACCTGGCGGTCGCCACGGATGCGATTCGCCGGCACGGTGAAGAAATCCTTGACGCTTTGCGACGCGGTGCCGACGATCACCACCTTGCCCTTGAAGTTCTGCGCCGCGGCGCGCCCGTCGAGCACGTCGGTGACGCTGAAGCGGGAAAAGGCGTCGGGGCTTTCGCGAAAATCGATCAGGACCTGGTAGCCGCCGCTGTCGACGCCGAAATATGGCCCCTCGGCATCGGAAATGGGGCGCAGCATCCCCGCCCCGAGCCGGATCCGTCCGCCGTCACCGGCGCGCTCCGGCCGGATGCCGCGGCTTTCCAGCG
>JALHNN010000492.1 GCA_022843505.1 Sulfuritalea sp. | reverse complement strand
GCTCTTCCGATCTGTGTGGCGCGGCGCGAAGACCAGTTCGTAGTCGGCCACGTGCAGCGGCGGCGGGTAGGGGAAGCTGACCTCGTCCAGCGGCAGCGGGTGGGCCACCAGCCAGGCGGCAAGGCCGTGGATCAGGCGCAGCAGCCACTCGAAGGCGAATACCCGCCCGGCGCGCCCTACCGGCAGCGGTTGCTCTTCGGCAATCACCAGCACCGCCGCGCGGCCGCCGCTTTCGAGGTCGACCGAGACATCGTCGAGCAGCACCCGCAGGCTGCGGGCGATGCGCTCCAGCGCGGCTTCGAGAGTCGGCGCCGACAGCACGGCGCGACACAGCAGTTCAAAGCTGCCGCGGCGCAGCGGGCGCGAGAAGAGGGCAAAGCCTTCGTCGTCGAGCTGCTCGTTGATTAGGCGATAGAGCGCCGCGTAGCGCGCCACGGGGACGCGGGCATTGCGCTGGTGGATCAGGTCGCTGGCAATTCCTGCATGTTCGAGCAGCTCCCTTTGGCTTAGCCCGGTCCGCCCGATTCCAGCAAGAAGACCCGTGACAACGCCAATCGCGACCGTCGGCGCGCTGCCGGTGGTCTTGCGGGATGGGGGGCTGGTCGTTGGCATGATGGCAAATTATGCATAGTTATCGTCGTTTTGTGTCATGGCATCGCCACAGGGCTTTCCCTATCATTCGGGTTCTGCCGCCTATACGAGGAGCCACGCCATGACCGACCTCAGCATCGCCGCCAAGCTGGTGCCCTACAAGCCCAAGCACAAGGTTCGCTTCGTCACTGCCACCTCGCTGTTCGACGGCCACGACGCCTCGATCAACATCATGCGGCGCATCCTGCAGGCGACCGGCGCCGAGGTCATCCACCTCGGCCACAACCGCTCGGTGGACGAGATCGTCAACGCGGCCCTGCAGGAAGATGCCCAGGGCATCGCGGTATCGTCCTACCAGGGCGGCCATGTCGAGTTCTTCAAGTACATGATCGACCTGCTCAAGCAACGCGGCGGCGAGAACATCCAGGTCTTCGGCGGCGGCGGCGGCGTCATCGTGCCGGCCGAGATGAAGGAATTGCACGACTACGGCGTGGCCCACCTGTACTCGGTCGAGGACGGCCAGAAGATGGGCCTGCAGGGCATGATCAACGACATGGTCCAGCGCTGCGACCACGACCTTTCCAAACGCGCGCCGCAAGAACTCAAGGCGCTGGAAGTCGCCGACCGCGCCGAGCGCCTGCGCAATCTTGCTCAGATCATCACCGCGCTGGAAAACGGCGCCTGGCCGGAGAAGGCGAAGAAGGCGCTGATCGAAAAGGCCGCCGTGTCGTCGGCGCCGACTCTCGGCATCACCGGCACAGGCGGCGCCGGCAAGTCCTCGCTGACCGACGAGCTGATCCGCCGCTTCCGCCTCGACCAGGACGATGCCCAGAAGATCGCCGTGATTTCGATCGACCCCTCGCGCAAGCGCACCGGCGGCGCGCTGCTGGGCGACCGCATCCGCATGAACGCGATCCAGCATCCGAACATCTACATGCGTTCGCTGGCCACGCGCGACACCGGCTCGGAAATCTCCAAGGCCCTGCCCGACGTGATCGCCGCCTGCAAGGTGGCCGGCTTCGACCTGATCGTGGTCGAAACCTCGGGCATCGGCCAGGGCGACGCCGCCATCGTGCCGCTGGTCGATGTCTCGCTCTATGTCATGACCCCCGAGTTCGGCGCCGCCTCGCAGCTGGAGAAGATCGACATGCTCGACTTCGCCGACTTCGTCGCCATCAACAAGTTCGACCGCAAGGGCGCCGAGGACGCGCTGCGCGACGTGAGGAAGCAGTACCAAAGGAATCGCGAGCGTTTCGGCGAAAGCCCCAACGACATGCCGGTGTTCGGCACCATGGCGGCGCGCTTCAACGACGACGGCGTCACCGCGCTCTACCAGGCGCTGGCACCCCGGCTCGCCGAGCGCGGCCTCAAGTTCGCCAAGGGGCGGCTGCCGGCCGTCACCGTCAAGGCCTCCTCGGCCGGGCGCGCCATCGTGCCGGCCGACCGTGTCAGGTATCTCGCCGAGATCGCCGAGACGCTGCGCGGCTATCACAAGCATGTCGCCGAGCAGGCGACCATCGCCCGCGAACGCCAGTCGCTGCAAACGGCGAAGGCCATCTTCGAAGGCTGCAAGAAGAACGCCGGTGATTTCGACGAGCTGATCGCCTGGAAGGACGGCCAGCTCACGCCACTGGCCCGCAAGCTGCTGGCGATGTGGCCGGACATGATAAAGGCCTACGCCGGCGACGAGTACGTGGTCAAGATCCGCGACAAGGAAATCCGCACTGGCCTGGTGCACGAGACCCTCTCCGGCACCAAGATCCGCAAGGTGGTGCTGCCGCGCTTCGAGGACGAGGGCGAGCTGCTCAAGTTCCTCATGCGCGAAAACGTGCCCGGCTCCTTCCCCTACACCGCCGGCGTGTTCGCCTTCAAGCGCGAGAACGAGGACCCGACGCGCATGTTCGCCGGCGAGGGCGACGCCTTCCGCACCAACAAGCGCTTCCTCAAGGTTTCCGAAGGCATGCCGGCCAAGCGCCTGTCCACGGCCTTCGACTCGGTCACGCTCTACGGCTGCGACCCAGATCCGCGTCCCGACATCTACGGCAAGATCGGCAATTCCGGCGTCTCGATCGCCACGCTGGACGACCTCAAGGTGCTGTACTCGGGCTTCGACCTGTGCGACCCGGCGACCTCGGTGTCGATGACCATCAACGGCCCGGCGCCGATGATCCTGGCCATGTTCCTCAATGCCGCGATCGACCAGCAGATCGGCAAGTTCGTCACCGACAACGGCCGCCAGCCGACCGACGACGAGGCCGAGAAGATCCGCGAATGGACGCTCTCGTCGGTGCGCGGCACGGTGCAGGCCGACATCCTCAAGGAGGACCAGGGCCAGA
>JALHNN010000491.1 GCA_022843505.1 Sulfuritalea sp. | reverse complement strand
TCCATCGACAGATAGTGGTGTCGGTAACGCAAGGCCACATCCTGGTAGCGCTCGGGCGGCAGGTCGGGCAATGCATGGCGCAGGGCATCGATCAGGCCCAGGCCGATGATGTGGCGGGCGCGCTCCTCGCTGGGCGGTTCGATTCCCAGGTCGGCGGCGGCCGCCTTGATGCTGGCGACGATGGCACCGGTCGAATCCATCAGCGTGCCGTCCCAGTCGAAGACGATCAGGTCAAAGCGCCTGCCCATAGTCCAGTTTCTCGTTGCGGTTGAGTTGTTCGATGAAAACGCGCAGTTCCGTCGGCAGGGGGGACTCGAGCACCAGCGGCGCCTGCGACAGCGGATGCGCCAGCGACAGTTTGGCCGCATGGAGGAACATGCGTCCCAGTCCGGCCTTCTGCAAGGCCTTGTTGAGCGAAAAATCGCCGTACTTGTCGTCGCCGGCGATCGCAAAGCCGAGGTGCGCCAGGTGCACGCGGATCTGGTGGGTGCGGCCGGTCTTGAGCTCGACCTCGACCAGGCTGAAGTTTTCCCAGCGCGCGACCAGGCGGACGATGGAGTGCGCCGCCTTGCCTTCCGCATCGACGCTGACGCGGCGCTCGCCCTCCGCCGTCAGGTACTTGTGCAGCGGCAGGCGCACGTGCTGCAGTTCGTTGCGCCAGCGACCCTTGACCAGGGCCAGATAGCGTTTGCTGATCCCGCCGTCGCGAAACATGTCATGCAGCCGGGTCAGGGCCATGCGCTTCTTGGCGACGATCAGCAGGCCGGAGGTCTCGCGGTCCAGCCGATGCGCCAGTTCGAGGAATTTGGCCAGCGGCCGCGCCCGGCGCAATTGTTCGATGACGCCGAAGGAAACGCCGCTGCCGCCATGCACGGCCGTGCCCGCGGGCTTATCCACCACGATCAGGGCCTCGTCCTCGAAGGCGATCGCGAATTCCCGGGCCGGAACAGCCGCCTGGGAAGGGCGTTCGGCGGTGCGGATGGGAGGCACGCGCAGCTTGTCGCCCGCCTGCAGGCGGTACTCGGCCGCGACGCGGCCCTTGTTCACGCGCACCTCGCCGCTGCGCAGGATGCGGTAGATGTGGCTTTTCGGTACGCCCTTGGCGATGCGCAACAGGAAGTTGTCGACGCGCTGGCCCTCGGCCTCGTCGCCAACCTCAAGCCAGGTAACCGAATCTTTGCTTAAGTCCTTCATTTCCAATATACTGGCCACTTGGTCAGCCGTCCCGTGACGGTGTGCCCGGCGGCCCGAAGTGGCGTCGGTGGCACTGCTCCCGGGATGTCGCCGCCGCCGATGCCGAGTCGCCTACAGGTGACGGATGCGCCGCAGCGACGAGGGCTTGCAGGAATACCGCCGCCGGAACTTACAACCCGTCGAACGACTCAGCCAGCCGACCTCAGGGTGTTTCGCTCGCCCGAAAGAGCGATACTACTTGATTGCGCGCAACACACGGCTGGGCACAGATTGCCGGACGCTGAAAGACCTTCAGCGACCGCTTTACCGAAGACAAGTACAAGAAACGTTTGCAAGCTCCATAGAAGGCACCATGAAACTGCCGCTGCAACAGCAAACCCAAGGCACACCGCCCGCGTCCTGACGCCGGCGGCGTGCGACTTGTCGTGCCCTTCCGCCACGATGCGCGCGGGAGCACACATGAAACGCATGCTTTTCAATGCAACGCAGGCCGAGGAACTCCGCGTTGCGATCGTTGATGGTCAGAAGCTGATCGACCTCGACATCGAATCGGCCAACAAGGAACAGCGCAAGAGCAACATCTACAAGGCGGTCATCACCCGCATCGAGCCCAGTCTCGAAGCCGCCTTCGTCGATTACGGCGCCGAACGCCACGGCTTCCTGCCCTTCAAGGAAATCTCCCGCAGCTACTTCAAGCCGGGTGTCGACGTCGCCAAGGCGCGCATCCAGGACGTGCTGCAGAACGGCCAGGAACTCATCGTCCAGGTTGAAAAGGATGAGCGCGGCAACAAGGGCGCGGCGCTGACCACCTACGTCTCGCTGGCCGGCCGCTACCTGGTGCTGATGCCCAATAATCCGCGCGGTGGTGGCGTTTCGCGCCGCGTCGAGGGCGAGGACCGCCAGGAACTGCGCGAAGTCATGGACCAGCTGGTGGTTCCCGCAGGCGCCAGCCTGATCGCCCGTACGGCCGGCATCGGCCGCAATCTCGAAGAGCTGCAGTGGGACCTCAACTACCTGTTGCAGCTGTGGACCGCCATCGACGGCGCCGCCAAGGCCCAAGGCGGAGCCTTCCTGATCTACCAGGAATCCAGCCTCGTCATCCGCGCCATCCGCGACTACTTCCACGCCGAGATCGGCGAAATCCTGATCGACACCGACGACATCTTCGAGCAGGCCCAGCAGTTCATGGCCCACGTCATGCCGGGCACGGTCAATCGCGTCAAACGCTACCGCGACGACGTGCCGCTGTTCTCGCGCTTCCAGATCGAACACCAGATCGAGTCCGCCTACTCGCGCCAGGTCACCCTGCCCTCGGGCGGCGCCATCGTCATCGACCACACCGAAGCGCTGGTCTCGGTCGACGTCAATTCGGGTCGCGCCACCAAGGGCAGCGACATCGAGGAAACCGCCTTCCGCACCAACTGCGAGGCCGCGGACGAGATCGCCCGGCAGCTGCGCCTGCGCGACCTCGGCGGCCTGATCGTGATCGACTTCATCGACATGGAATCGACCAAGAACCAGCGCGAAGTCGAGAACCGTCTGCGCGACGCCCTGCGCCACGACCGCGCCCGCGTCCAGACCGGCAAGATCAGCCGCTTCGGCCTGCTTGAACTGTCGCGCCAGCGCCTGCGTCCGGCGCTCGCCGAGACCAGCTACATCACCTGCCCGCGCTGCACCGGTACCGGCCACATCCGTTCCACCGAATCCGCCGCACTGCACATCCTGCGCATCCTCGAGG
>JALHNN010000490.1:640-2932 GCA_022843505.1 Sulfuritalea sp. | reverse complement strand
ACCAGCGAACGGCAGATGATGGCCGCCGAGATCCACGATTCGCTGGCGCAGACGCTGGCCTACATGAAGATGCGCATGGCCATGCTCACCGACGCCATCGCCGAGCAGCAGCTGGACAAGACCGCCAAGTACGCCGGCGACGTCAGCCAGGCGCTGGACGACGCCTACGGTCACCTGCGCGAGCTGCTGGTGCAGTTCCGTAGCCGCATGGACCCGATGGGCCTGCACCATTCGCTGCAGGGCCTCGCCGTCGGCTTCCGCGAACGCACCGGCATCGTCCTGCACTACGACAACCGACTCACCGACCTGCGCCTGGAACCGGAAAAGGAAAGCCAGGTGTTCCACATCCTGCAGGAGGCGCTGGCCAACGTGGCGCGCCATTCCGGCGCCACCGAGGCGCACATGACCCTGGAGGCCGCCGGCGACCATTACGTCGCCACGGTCGAGGACAACGGCAAGGGCGGGCAGGGCTTCTTCGCCATCGCCAACCGCGTCGGCGGCTTCGAGGAACATCCGGGCCTGCGCGACCACTTCGGCCTCACCATCATGCGCGAGCGGGCGCAAAAGATCGGCGGCCGCCTCGAGGTGGTGAACCTGCCCCAGGGCGGTTTCCGCGTGCGGCTTTCGTTTCCGCCGGGCGGGAGCATCACGGCATGAACGCGCCCGCCGCCAACCCGATCCGCGTCATGCTGGTCGACGACCACACCCTGTTCCGCAAGGGGCTGGCCGAGTTGCTGGAGCAGCGCGGCACGATCAAGGTGGCGGCCATCGCCGGCAACGGCGACGATGCCATCCGCATCCTGCCCGAGGCCAGGCCCGATGTGATCATCACCGACCTCAACATGCCGCCGCACGGCGGACTGGCGCTGCTGCGCCAGCTGGTGGCCGGCGGCTGGAACGGCCCGGTGCTGGTGCTGACGGTGAGCGATGCCGAGGAAGACCTCGCCGCCGCCATGCAGGCCGGCGCCAAGGGCTACCTGCTCAAGGACATGGAGCCCGAAGACGTGGTCGACGCCGTGCAGCGCGCCGTGCGCGGCGAAACCGTGGTCGCGCCGGCGATGACCCTCAAGCTGGTGAACCTGCTGCAGGGCGCCAATGCCGCCGCGAGCAAGACCGACACCCTCAAGCTGCTCACCGCGCGCGAGCGCGAGATCCTCCAGCACCTGTCGCAGGGCCTGTCGAACAAGGCCATCGCCCGCGTGCTCGACATCAGCCATGACACCGTCAAGCTGCACGTGAAGCACATCCTGGCCAAGCTCAACCTCAGCTCGCGCGTCGAGGCCGCCGTCTTCGCCGTCGAGCAGAAGGCGGCGGAGCAGGGCCGCCGCGCTTCCTGATCCCATCCCCCCAGCAGTCAAAAACCACAAGGAGTATAAGAATGAAGCTTTACTACAGCCCCGGCGCCTGCTCGCTTTCGCCGCACATCGTGCTGGCCGAGTCCGGCCTTCCCTACACCCTCGAGAAGGTCGACCTGAAGACCAAGAAGACCGAAACCGGCGCCGATTTCTTTGCCGTCAATCCGGCGGGCTACGTCCCGGCGCTGGTGCTGGACAACGGCGAAGTGCTGACCGAGGGCCCGGCCATCGTGCAATACCTGGCCGACCAGGCGCCGGCGAAAAAGCTTGCACCGCCCGCCGGCAGCTTCGAACGCGTGCGCCTGCAGGAAATGCTCAACTTCATTTCCACCGAGGTGCACAAGTCCTTCAGCCCGCTGTTCAACCCCGCCGCGCCGGAGGAGTGGAAGACCGTGGCCCGCGGCCTGATCGGGCGCCGCCTTGACGTGATCGAGCAAAAGCTGGCGGGGCGCGACTACCTGCTCGGCGATTTTTCGGTGGCCGATGCCTACCTGTTTACCGTGACCAGTTGGGGCCGCATGGTCGGCGTCGATATCAAGGAAGGCCGCCCGCGTCTCGGCGAATACTGGTCGCGCGTCAAGGCGCGGCCCGCGGTGGAGCAGGCCATGAAGGAAGAAGGCCTGATCAAGTAGTCCCTCAGCCGGCGGCCTGGCGCATCGCCTCGAGCAGTGCCTCGGGCGGTTGCGCCCCCGAGGCCGCCAGCTTCTGGTTGAAGACGAAGAAGGGCACGCCGTTGATGCCCATGCGGCGCGACTGCTCGGCATCCTCGCGCACCGCGTCGGCATCCTCGTCGCTGTCGAGGTAGGCCTTCGACGCCGCCGCGTCGAAGCCGCAGGCGCCCGCGATCTCGGCCAGGATGGCGCGGTCGCCGACGTGGCGGCCGTCGAGGAATTGCGCCGCGAACAAGGCCTCGATCAATTTCGCCGTTACCTGCCCG
>JALHNN010000490.1:0-630 GCA_022843505.1 Sulfuritalea sp. | reverse complement strand
AGCGGAATTCCAGGTACGCAGAGCGAGCCAGCGCCGACCTTCTGCGCCCAGTGGATCAGCCGGTGCGCGGCCAGGGTGTTGGCGCGCAGTTCGATCTTCTCGAAGGCGAAGTCTATGCCGGCGGGCTTGCCCGCCTCGCGCACCCGCTGCCAGATCTCGGCCAGGCCCTGCGGGCCGCCGAATTTCTTTTCCAGGAAGGGGCGGTAGGGCTCGCCGCCTTCCGGGGTGTCCGGGTTGAGGAAGAAGGGGCGCCAGTTCACCGTGACGGTGCTCTCCGGGTGCGCGAGGCGCCATTCGGTCAGCGCCTTGTCGAGGTGGCGCTTGCCGATGAAGCACCAGGGGCAGACCACGTCGGAAACCACGTCGATCGTCAAAGTCATGATGCTTTCCTTAGGGCTTCCAAAGCTTTACGGTTCGGGAACGGCGAATGTTGCTGTCCCGTGTGGCCAATGGCAAGCCATGCGCGCGCGCGGTCGCGACAATGATCCGATCCGCAGGATCGCCATGAAAACCGGCTGGCAGGGAATCCAGCGCCAGGATCACGTCTGTGTCCAGCGGCAGCACCGTGACGATTTCGGGCGCGGCTGCTGTGGGTAGCCAGTGCGTTAGCGGTGCATCCAATTGGAGCCG
>JALHNN010000489.1 GCA_022843505.1 Sulfuritalea sp. | reverse complement strand
CGACGTCCCGGATAGTCCAAACATCGAGGGCGATCCGCAGATCGCCCTCGCTACAATCAAATCGTTCAAGTTACTTCTTCTTCGCGGCAGGCTTCTTGGCAGCGGGTTTAGCCTCGGCCTTCTTCGCAGCAAGCTTCTTGGCTGCCGGTTTCGTCTCAGCTTTTTTGACAGCCGGCTTCGATGTAGTCTTCTTGGGCGCTGCCTTCTTGCCCGCCACCGCCGCCTTCAAAGTGGCACCTGCGGCAAACTTCGGCAACTTCGCCGCAGCGATCTTGAGCGTTGCGCCCGTTGCTGGGTTTCTTCCTTCACGTGCGGCGCGTAGCGCACGCTTGAAGGTACCAAAACCAATTAGCGCAACTTGCTCGCCGGCAGCGATGGTAGCGGTGATAACTTCAAGCACCGCATCCAGCAAACGGGCCGTTTGAGCCTTGGTGAGTTCCGAGCGTTCGGCCAGCGCTTCGATCAGTTCTGCTCTGTTCATTGTGTCGTACCTATCGGGTTGAAGGAACGCGAATTCTGCCACCAGTGAAAGATCAGACGCAACAGTCCATTGCGCCGAACAGCCGTGCCATGATCATCCGGCCTACAATTCACGCAGCAAATCGGGATGCCTATCCAGCAATCGGAAAAGATTGGTTACGGCCGCCACCGGCTTTACCTGTCCGCGCTCATAGCGAGAGAACGCATTCTTTCCACCACCGGCAAGCTTGGCGGCCTGCTGCTGGGTCAGACCGAGCTTCTTCCGAATCCGCGCTAGCTCGGCGACTTCCTCCGCATCCACGCGATCACGAAAAGCCAGCCAAGCCACCTCTTCACGAGCATCGTGCTCCGGAAAACCATCGTGGCAATGGTCGCAAAAGGCTCCCCTTGCCATGAATTCGAAGATCTGGCCGCGATATTCAAATTGTCTCTTGCTCTTCCCGTCGCGCAAGATTCCCTCGCTGCAGATCGGGCACTGCTTGCCATTCCATTTCGATGCCATGTCACAACTCCTTGAACGACACCACAAAGTATTCGCCGGCTTGCTGGAACTTCACGTAGAGCGGTTTGCCGCGCCACTCGCCGTGATACACATCCTGCCAGACACGATGATCCTTGGTCGTGGTCATGCTCTTATAGAACTCGGCACGGGATAATCCCCGAACCACGTCAAGCGCATCCGCCTTTGCCATGCCGGCCGTTCGTATTCCGTCCTGTGCGGAAAATGTCATATTCATTGCTTCAACAGTCGTCATCTGAGCCAGAATCTCGGAAAGCAGATAATGCGGAGAGCGCTTTTCCATGTAATCAATATTACCCTAATAGGGGATATCCTGCAACGATGAAGAAGCCCGGCCAAAGCCAGGGCGGTAGAGGTCAGTATTCCGATAACCGGCTTCGGAGCACATCAGGATCAGAGGAGAACACCTTGTCCTTGGCGCTTTCTCGGCTTATGCCTTACCTGCCTTGACCAGTTCGAGCAGCAGTCGCTTTGCCAGGGCTTCGGGCTCCGTGGTGCCGACCTGTTTGCTCTTGCCGCCAAGGCCGGTGGAGACAGTGAGGATCTTTCCGGCCACCCAGTAGGTGCCTTTGTGTGTCTCGCCATCGATCTCGCAGGTGATCGGGTAGCGGGGTAGCGGTTTTGCGTCCATGCAGCAATTATGAACGACATGTTCAATGCGCCGCATCGCGATTTCGAAGTGATTTTGGCTGGCATTCCTGAACCCTATATCGCTGTTGCGTTCACGCTCTCCCGCATCTCCTTGCCAGCCTTGAAATAGGGAACGTGCTTTCCCGGAACCTGAACCATTTCACCCGACTTCGGATTGCGCCCAACCCGTGGGTGCCGGTAGTTCAGGCTGAAGCTGCCGAAACCGCGGATCTCAACGCGGCTGTCGGCCACCAGACTGCTGGTAATGGCCTCAAGAATCACGTCGACCACGGACTTCGCGTCCTCGTGGGTGAGGTTTGGAGCGCAGGAATGCAGCCGGTCAACCAGCTCGGATCGGGTCATGAGTTGAGAAACTGTCAGATGATCCGGCTTACCGCCAAGCCGCTCGCTTTCGCATTCTTCGCCAGCATCTCGTCTGCCGTCGCAATCCCAGTGGCGCCTGCTTCAAGCGCCATCGCCAGGTGCAAGGCATCACCGGAGCGCAAGCCGCTTGCCGCGTTCCGCGCCATCCCGGCGGCCCCTGCAAACGCCTTTCGACTCACCGGCAACAATCGCAATCCAGACTTGCAGAAAGCGTCAAAGTCCTTCCATGCCGCCTGCGCCTGCCTGGTACTGATCTCCCCTTTTCGAACCTTGATGGACAAAGCGCTCGAAAACTCCGTCACTATCCAGTCAGACGATACCAAGGGCTCCGTGCAAGACTCAAACCATGCTTCGATTGCAGAGCTCGCCGGCTCCGGAACGAACATTGGAACCGCGGCGCTGGTGTCCAGGTAGATCATCAATAACGATCCTCCTGGCGCATCATTTGAACGGTCGTCGTCGTCATCGGCATGGTCGCCCGCAGCTTGCGCAGGCGCTTGATGAATGCCGCCTTGTCGAACGGCTGCGCCGGCGTCAGCTTGATCTCGCCGATCGGCGTCACTTCCGCCTCGACGGTATCGCCCTCGCGCAACCCGGCAGCGCGCGTGCATTCCACCGGCAGACGAACTGCCAGACTGTTGCCCCATTTCGCCAGTTGCAGTCTCATAACTACCTCACTAGTTGATACGTGTAGATACATCGTAGCACGATGATCGCCATTGGCCAAGGAGCGTTACCACTTTGCCGACATCTGGTCAGCAATACGCACCGATACAGGAAAATCCAGATACCCCCGCCGAAGACGATCACGATACCCACAAAAAAGGAAATCGGTGCAGCCCGCGAGGCCGCACCGATTTCACAACCACCCTGCCGGGCGGTCAAGAGGCATCGAAGCCCCATTAGCAGACGCAACCGAAGCAAT
>JALHNN010000488.1 GCA_022843505.1 Sulfuritalea sp. | reverse complement strand
CCCGGTAATTTTCGTGGCCAGCCAGCCGGCGAAGCGATGTCGTTTGCTGGCGATCTGCAATCACCAGGGAAAAATCCAGCAAGCGTGGCAGGACCATGTTCTCGCCAGCGAAAATCTCAGCCAACTTGGTACCGACAATGATCTCCGGCAGCGTCAAGCTGGAGCGCAAATGCCAGAACCCTTCTTGATCCTCCTCCAGGAAACGTTCGACTGGAAATTGACGGGCTTGCCGCTCAATCCTGACCGCAGCCGCGTCCTGAATCAATTGTTCGATCAGACCCTGTGCATCTGCATCACCGATGGGCAAGGGAAATCGCTCGCGCCAGGAAGGAATACGTTTCTCGATTTGAGCAACGGCGCCAGCACTTTGCGTGAGCCCGGCTTCCTCCTTGAGGCGAAGAACGGTAGCCACCACCTCAGCCAACAGTACATGAATCTCTGTCTGGCGGTAGGTGCGGGGAAGATAGTGATCCAGGCTCTGTACCCAGCCTTGGATATCATTGATTGTCACCACGGATCTGGCGGCTTCCTTGAGCACGCTGCGCAGCAAGCGCCCCAATCCGCCCTTCGCCTCGGCAAGCAATCGCATGGGTAGCCCGCCTTGCAGCGCAATCGTGCCCAGGTAGCGCAGCCCGCCCGTTTGGCGCAGCAATAGCCGCCAATCCTGCAATCCTCGCGTGACACACTCGCTCCGCTGCGCCTGATTCCAGCCATCGATATCGGCGCCAAGGTCGCGCAGGATCGGCTCCCACGACCAACCCGACCCGTCATATCTTTGTCGCCACCACTCCGCTGCATAAAGCACAAACAACGCAGGAAATCCTGCAACATGGCTTCCTATCATGCCAAGCGACGCCAACGGCTGATATTGGGAAAGGCGTTCCTTGAGCAAGGATTCAAGCGACGAAAATTCGACCTCCTCAAGACGGTAGTCGTACAGCGGGCGACCGTCGGGGGCATCCAGCCCGCGGTCGCGCAGCAGCTTTGACTTCCAGTTTTGAAACGGCGTCACCTGCTCTCCCTTGATTTTTTTGGCCATCGTGGATGACTTCCGATGGGCCCTCGTTATTACCCTCTTTATTACCCTTACTTAGGGGTAATTACCCCTTTCCCCACCCATGTTGCTCCTGGCCCGCGTCCTTGGCATTCCACAGAACCTGCTGCCTGCTGCTCGCGCAAGACGCGTCGCACCATATCGCGGCTGACACCGGGGCAAGTCTGCTCCAGTTCACTGATCGTAAATCCGCCCGGCCTGCCCGCCAGTCGCTCAATACCAGTCAGCACTTGATCACGCTTGGCGCCACGGAGTGCCTTGACCTCTCCCACGCGCTCGGCAAACTCGCGGTAGGCGCTTTTCAGGATGGACAGCACATAGTTGATATACGGCCAGGGATCATGCTTTCCCTCATGCCAGCCCTGCGAGCTCTGCTCCAGGGTTTCGTAATACCGATCCTTGTTCTGCTCGACCAAGCGTTCCAGGCTGATGTAGCGGCCGACTTCTAATCCCAGTTGGTAGCTCTGCAACAGCCAGAGCAGGCGAGATACCCGGCCATTGCCATCGCGGAACGGATGGATGCACAGAAAGTCGAGATTGAACGCGGCCAGCGCGATCAGCGGCGGAACCCAGCGCTCTTCAAGGCATGCCTGCCAGTCTCTGACCAACTGGGCCATGGCTGCCGGCGTGTCCTTTGCCGGCACGGTACGAAAGCGCACTCGTTCACCGCCATCGGGATAGCGCTCGATAATGTCGCCGTCCTTCTCCTTGTACAGGCCTGCATCCCATATCTGTCCGCGCGTCGTTGCGTGCATCCGTTGGATGGTTTCATTGGAGATTGCGATCTGCTGGGCATCCTGATGAATCCAGGTCAAGGCATCTCGGTAGCCGCGTACTTCCTCCTCGTCGCGATCCCGGAACAAGGGCTTGGGGGACACCAGCACATCGCGTACCCGAGAGGGTTCAACGGAAACCCCCTCGATGCGATTCGACGACACCGCGCTCTCGATCAGCGCATGTTCGCGCAGGGCCTTGAGGCGTTGCGGCGACTGCCGGGTGTAAAGCTCCTGCTTGCCTCGAAATTCACCGAGGTCGGAGAGATACCAAGCGGTAGCGGGAGGAACCGCAAGATTGCTGTTGGCAAAAGATCGCAGAGTCGATGTCTTCATGGGTTACGCCACCGATGCGGAGGGTTTGTTGTCTTGGCTGGCATCAATCAAGATGATGTTCTCGGCAGCATTCAGTCCAAGATCCTGCCTATAACGCATGACTTTCTGAAGCTCGCTTTCGGTGAAATGCAGGATGACCGTGATCGACTTCTTGGTGTTATTGGCTACCTCGTAGATGCCGACCTGCTTCTCAAGGTTTCGCTTGAGCTTGCTGTTACTGGCCAGCTTGAACTCGATCAACGTCTTGTCCGCGTTGCCGCGAGACACCTTGAAATCTACCGGCCCGCGTCCGTTGTTAACTTCGCGGTTAACATCGTGGATGGCGGCAAACCATGTCAGGCGGTACATGATCTGCAAGTCTTCCTCGCGTTTGACCGGCTTGCCCTTCAAGTAAAACAGCCGGTAGCCATCCTTGTTCTCGATGACGTCTTTCAGGAACAACACACGCCGCAATGATTCGGTGTAACTGTCGCCCAGCGTATAAAACTCCGTGCCCTGCAAATGCAGGCTGACCAGCGCGCGAAGCTGCTCGACGAATTGCTCCTGCGTCTCCTGGACCTTCATGCCGCTCAAACGGTGCGCCTCTTCCCCGCAATCCTCCTTCATGCGGATAAAGTGGTCGATGAGTACCGGGAATTTATCGACCGTCGCTGCGGCCGCATCGCGCAACTCTTCCTTGCCGGCATCTTCGGACAATCGCGAAATGAAGTATTCCTCGACTTGAGCGCGCAGTTGAGCATCGGGCACGGCTGTGTAAACCTGCTCGATCTGACTCAGCAGATCGCCGCGGTTAATCCACGC
>JALHNN010000487.1 GCA_022843505.1 Sulfuritalea sp. | reverse complement strand
CGCCCTTCTTCAGCCAGCGCGAGAACCAGCTGGTCCAGGCCTACCTGCAGCAGCACGGCAGCATGCCGCCGGGCGTCGGCGCCGACGAGATGGATGATTTGTTCTGATGGGCGCAGTGATCGATTTCTACACCGCACGGCCCCTGCGCGCCGCCACCAGGACCGATGCGCGCTGCCGCTGCACGCTGTGCGGCGCCGACCTCTGGCACATCAGCGCCTCGGGCGAGGTCTGCTGCGCCGATTGCGAAACAGTTTGTCCCTACCGCATCGAATCGACATCCGGCGGCCGCCGCGCCGAGTGCACGCTGGCCGCCAACGAACAGGAGAACCATTGAGCATGGCCGACTTCAAATTCATTTCCTACGACGACCAGGGCGATGTGCTGCGCATCGCGATCAACCGTCCACCCTACAACGTGCTCGACATCGCCACCATGGAGGAAATGAACACGGCGCTGGACATGGCGATGGCCAACAAGACCGCCAAGGTGCTGGTGATCACCGGCAACGGCGACAAGACCTTCTCCTCGGGCGTGGACGTGATGGACCACACGCCGGACAAGGTGGTGAAGATGATCGACGTCTTCCACGGCCTGCTGAAGCGCCTGATGCTGGTGCCTATCCCGACCGTGGCCGTGGTCAATGGCCCGGCGCTGGGCGGCGGCTGCGAGCTGGCGATCGCCTGCGACATGGTGCTGGCCTCGGAAAAGGCCAAGTTCGGCCAGCCGGAGATCAAGCTCGGCGTCTTTCCGCCGATCGCCGCGATCCTGCTGCCGCGCCAGGTGCCGATGACCAAGGTCATGGAACTGCTGCTGGGCGGCGGCATCATCGACGCGAAGGAAGCCCACCGCATCGGCATGGTGAACGCCGTGTTTGCGCCGGAAAGCTTCGCCGCCGACTGCGCGAAATACCTCGAGCAGTTCACCACCCTCTCGCGCGTGGCCCTGCTGCATACCAAGAAAGCGGTCAAGGAGGCGGCGAACCGGCCCTTCTACGAAGCCCTGCACCACGTCGAACACCACTACCTGCACGAGCTGATGGCCACCGAGGATGCCGTGGAAGGTCTCAACAGCTTCATGGAAAAGCGCAAACCCGTCTGGAAAAACAAATAAGGAAATGACGATGATTCCGAGCACCATCAAGACCTGGCAGATGACCGTACCGGGGACGCTGACCAGGACCGAGATCCCGGTGCCGACGCTGCAGCCCGGCGATGTCCTTGTTGAAGTCAAGGGCTGCGGCGTCTGCCACACCGACCTGTCCTACTTCTACATGGGCGTGCGCACCGAACAGCCGCCCCCGCTGTCGCTGGGCCACGAGATTGCCGGAGTGGTGGTGGCAGGCGAGGCCAGCTACATCGGCAAGGAAGTCATCATTCCTGCCGTACTGCCCTGCAACAAGTGCGAGCTGTGCAAGACCGGCCGCGGCAACCGTTGCCTGGCGCAGAAGATGCCGGGCAACTCGATGGGCATCTACGGCGGCTATTCCAGCCATATCCCGGTGCCGGCGGTCGACCTGTGCATCGTCGGCAATCGCGGCAGCGTGCCGCTGGAGCATCTCTCGGTGATCGCCGACGCCGTCACTACGCCCTACCAGGCGGCGCGGCGCGCACGCCTGGCGGCCGGTGATCGCGTCATCGTCATCGGCGCAGCCGGCGGTGTCGGCAGCTTCATGACCCAGGTGGCCAAGGGCATGGGCGCCGGCACGGTGATCGGCATCGACATCAACGAGGAAAAGCTCGAGTTCATGAAGGGCTACGGCGCCGACTTCACGATCAATCCGAAGGGCAAGACGCCCAAGGAAGTGAAGGAGATCTTCAAGGGTTATTGCAAGGAAAAAGGCATTCCCTCGAACTACGGCTGGAAGATCTTCGAGGTGACCGGCACCAAGCCCGGCCAGGAACTGGCCCTGTCGCTGCTGTCCTTCACCGGCATGCTGATGGTGGTCGGTTACGGCACAGACGAGACCAGCTACATGCTGTCGAAGTTGATGGCCTTCGATGCCGAACTGATCGGCACCTGGGGCTGCCCGCCCGAGTTCTACCCGCAGGTGCTCGAAATGTGCCTCGACGGGCGCATCGACCTCGCCAATTTCGTCGAGACGCGGCCCATGAGCCAGATCGAACAGGTGTTCGACGAGGCCCATCACGGCAAGCTCAAGCGGCGCGTGATCCTGACCCCCGATTTCTGACAGCGACACCACTAACCGAATTCACAGAGGAGAAACAACATGGCATTGGAATGGCTACGCAGGGAAAACGAACTCAAGGACCACCAGCTGATCGACAACAGCCACTTCGGTGGCGCATCTGCCAGTGATGCGCCGACGGTGATCTATGAAGAGCGCCCGGTCATCGACGACAAGGGCGCTACGGTTCCCGGCCTCTACTCGGCCTGGATCTGGCTCAACAACCCGACCCAGTACAACTCCTACACCACGGACATGGTCAAGGGGGTGATTGCCGGCATGCAGCGCGCCTCGTCCGACCGCAAGATCGTCGCCGCCGTATTCACGGCAGTCGGCGACAAGGCCTTCTGCACCGGCGGTAACACCGCCGAGTACGCGTCCTACTACTCCAAGCGTCCCAACGAGTACGGCGAGTACATGGACCTGTTCAACGCCATGGTCGACGGCATCCTCAACTGCAAGAAGCCGGTGATCTGCCGGGTCAACGGCATGCGCGTCGCCGGCGGCCAGGAAATCGGCATGGCCACCGACATCACGGTGACCTCCGACCTCGCCGTCTTCGGCCAGGCCGGTCCCAAGCACGGCTCGGCGCCGGTGGGCGGCTCGACCGACTTCCTGCCCTGGTTCCTGTCGATGGAAGATGCGATGTACAACTGCATCTCCTGCGAGACCTGGAGCGCCTACAAGATGAAGTCCAAGGGCCTCGTCACCAAGGCCGTGCCGGTGCTGAAGAAGGACGGCCAGTGGGTGCGCAATCCCCTGGTGCGCACCGACACCTATG
>JALHNN010000486.1 GCA_022843505.1 Sulfuritalea sp. | reverse complement strand
ATCCATCTGTCCTGCGGCGACCATCAGCGATTCGCCCCGGCCGGGCGCCCCTCAAAGACGCCGCTTCGGCGCCAGCCCGGCGAAAAACAGCACACGGCGCACGTAATCGCGCGTCTCGCGGAAGGGAGGAATTCCCCGGTGGCGATCCACGGCACCTTCACCGGCGTTGTAGGCCGCGGCAACCAGGCCCCAGTCACCGTGATAGCGTGACTTGAGCCACTTCAGGTACGCCAGCCCGCCCCTGACATTGGACTCGGCATCGAAGGCATCCTTGACGCCAAAGCGGGCCTGGGTCGCGGGAATCAGCTGCATCACCCCCTGGGCATTCATTGGCGACACGGCGCGCGCATTGAGGTTGGACTCGGCCAGCGCCACCGCCAGGGCAATGCGTTCGTCGATGCCATGGCGCCGGGCCTGGTGCCGAATCATGTCGGCGATTCGCCGCCGCACCGGCGACAGGCCCGACAGGTAGGCCTCGAGATCGAAACCCTGGCGCTCGAAGCCCCTGCTGAAACTGCCACAGGACTCTTCCAGCGGCGCGCTGGGCACCGCCTCGTCGAAGGCATCGGTGGCAGCACGATGGCCGAGGCGCGCCGCCAGCGCGAAATAGGCGTTGGCCAGCGCCGGGTTGCGCAGGTAGGGCGGGCCGAGGGCGAGGATGCGACCGATACGGAAGAAGCCCTCCGTGCTGCCCATTGCCCCGGCGTCGCAATACAGCGCGATGGCGAGTTCCGGATTGCGCACCAGGCCGCTGCCCAGCTCCGCGGCCAGCCCCTGCTCCAGGGCGGCGACGACGCGCGGCGGATCAGCCTCCAGCGGACCGTCGTCGGCAAACGCCGGCAGCGCCGGGAGAAGCAGCAAGACCGCCAGCAGCGCACACAGCAGGCGGCGGATCGGTGCGGAAATCATGCGCCTAGACTAGCGGATTTCGCCCGCCGCCGACAGACGGGGGCGCGGTCTGCCACCCGGCTGCGCCCTATTTCGCCGCGCTGAGCCGCTTCACTCCGGCGACGAAGCGCTGCAGCGTGGCAGAGAGCACGCCGCGCGGGATCATCACCTCGATCAGCTGGAAACGGCCGCGCGTCGCCATCGCCTTGTCGAGGGCGGCCTTGAGTTCGGCACGGGTGCTCACGCGCATGCCGTCGCCGCCCATGCCTGCGGCCATGTCGGCATAGCCCCATTCGCCCAGATCGTTGAAGCCCGACTCCGGCTGGAAGGTGCGCAGCATTTCCCAGCTGGCATTGTTGAACAGCAGCACGATCGGGTCCCAGCCGTAGCGGCGGCAGTTGCCCAGTTCCCAGCCGGTCATCTGGAAGGCGCCGTCGCCGACCAGGATCAACGGCCGCTGGCCGGTGGCGGCCTGCAGGCCGAGGCCCGCCGGCACGCCGTAGCCCATGGTGGCGTAGTAGCCGGGCGCGACCAGCGCGGTATGTTCGATCTCCATGGCCGTGAACAGGCAATCGCCCATGTCGGCGGCGATCGGCATCTTGCCGTGCGCGGCCATCAGGTCATTCACCGCCGTGGCAATGTCGGTCGGCGCGATCGTCGCGTCGTCCGCCTTCATGCCATGAGGATAGACCGGGCGCGTGACGGCGAAGGGCTTTTCGCTATCAGCGACGCGCGCCAGCAGGGCGTCGACCAGGGCTGCCAGCGGCAGCTGGGGATAGACGTGGTAGCCGAGCGTGACCCGGCCGTCGAGCGCCTGTATGGCCTTGCGCAGGTCGATCTTGGTTTCCGAAACCGCGAAGTTGGTATCGCAGACGATCTCGCCGAGCAGGAACAGGGCATCCGACTCCTCGACCAGATGCGTGATCTCCGGCAGGCCGGCGACCCCCATGTAGGTGCCGACCAGCGGCGCATCATGCTCGGCGAGCAGGCCGCGCCCCATGAAGCTGGTCACCACCGGCAGGCCGAGGCGGCGCGAAAGCATGGCCACCTTGTCCTCCAGGCCATAACGCCTCACCTCGACGCCGGCCATCAGGACCGGCGACCGGGCGCTCGCGAGGCGCGCCAGGATCTCCTCGACGCAGGCATCGAGGGCCGCGCCATCCGGCGCCGGGTCGGCGGCGCGCAGCACCGGCGCGCACGGCTGGTCCACCATGTCGCGGGGGATTTCGATGTACACCGGCTCGGAATTGCGCAGGGCGCTGGCCAGCACCCGCGCGATGTCGGCCGGCGCCCGCGCCGCGTCGTCGAGGCGCACCTGGTCGCAGGTGATCTCGCGGAACATCTGGAACTGCGAATCCAGGGTCTTGGCCTGGTGGTGCAGCAGCAGGCCCGAGCGCGACTCGCCCTTGCCCGGGCCGCCCGAGAGCACCACCAGCGGCGACTTTTCGGCGTAGGCCGCAGCCACGGCATTGACCATGTTGAGCGCCCCGGCACCGTAAGTCACGGCGGCGACGCCCAGCCCCTGCTGGGCGCGCGATGCCGCATCGGCGGCGAAGCCCACCGCCGGCTCGTGCGACAGGGTGTAGAGCGGCAGGATCCGCGACTGTTCGATGATGCGGAAGTACGGCAGCGCGAAATCGCCGGGGATGCCGAAGATCTGGCGTGCGCCATGGTCCTTGAGGGCGTGGAGCAGGGATTCGACGAGGTTCATGGGCTGGCCTTGGGGGAGGATGGCAATGGAGGCATTATCCCGCGCCAATTCTCCAAGAAGCGTTCGTTTACAGACTGACTTCTGCCTTATGATGCACGTTTTGTGCACCGCTGACGATTTTCATGCCAACCATCACCATCGACCGCTACGACCTCGCCCTGCTTGATGCCGTGCAGCGCGACGGACTCGCCACCAACGCCGCCCTCGGCGAAGCCGTGCACCTCTCGGCATCGCAGATCAGCCGCCGCCTGACGCGCCTGACCGAAGCCGGCATCATCGCCGGCCATGCCGCCCTGCTCGACCCCACGGCGGTCGGCCTCGGCGTCACCGCCTTCGCCCATGTCACCCTGGAGCGCCACGGCCGCAGCCAGTCCGACGCC